>NZ_JAAEDW010000011.1:0-102242 GCF_013346885.1 Gilliamella sp. ESL0232
TTCCCACCGTTTATCTGTTAGCATTGTTCTTGGCATGATGAATCGAGTTATGGTTGTTTTTGACAGAATTATTATAACTCACATCATGCCGTCTAAAAAATAATCACGAAAGATCAACACGCCCTATTTTTTAATTTGATTTTTTCTAAACTTGTTTCATCGCTTTTGGGTTAAACAAGTTTATCTATTTTTTCAATTATAAAAATAGCATTATTCTAATATATTTTGTTGTATGATGAGCCATTTAGCAATAAATATAAGGATCAGCTGATGGATGAAAAAATAGGAAAAATCAAATTCAATAAGAAAGTCATCGTCAATGCGTTATTAACAGTATTGAATATTGAAAAAATATCTCCCAGTTTTATTCGCATACAGTTTAGTAGCGATAAACCAGTAAATATCGATCCATTATGGATTTGTCCGTATTTAAAATTGCTTTTTCCTGATCCTTCAACCAATGTAATTACTTTCCCTAAACTTGATGATAATAATAAAATCGCTGTTGATGATAAGCAACGTCAGCTAGTCCGTAGTTATAGTGTGCGCGAATTTGAGCGTGCCTCTAATCAATTTTTTGTTGATTTTGCTATTCATGATACAGGATTGGCTTCAGTGTGGTCGCAAAAAACTAAGATTGGTGACCAAATTGGTTTGATTGCGGCAGCCAGCAAGTTGCGATTTACTGATAATTGTTTGGTGTTAATGGGGGATATTTCGGCTGTGCCCGCCATATGTTATACGCTTGAACATCTTCCTCAAAATCAGAAGGCTTTTGCCTTTATACAGGTTAATCATAAAAGTGATATAGTGCCGTTGCCAGATAATAAAAATATTAAGGTGAATTGGTTTATACAAAATAGGGATAATCCCTTTCAATTAGTTGATGCGGTAATTAATGCTGATTTATCAGAGCAAAATAAGTTGTTGTTTTGGGGAGGGATGGAGCGTTCGTTGGCACAATCTGTTCGTCATGCTATTAAAGATAAATATATACATTTGTCGCCTGATGCTTTTCATATTACTAGTTACTGGCGAGAAGGTTTCGCCGAAGGCGAATTTAAACATCGTGAATAATTAACGGTTACTTTTATGAATATTCTTGCTCATTTGCATTTGGCTACGTTAGCACGTAGTTCGTTGATTGGTAATACAGTTGCTGATTTTGTTAAAGGTGATCCTTATTTAATTTATAACTCTAATATTGCCGATGGCATTATGCTACACCGTAAAATTGATAGATTGACCGATAGCCTGCTTGAAGTTAAGAAAGCCAAGCTGCTGTTTAGAAAATCGCATCAGCGAGTTGCAGCCATTACATTAGATATTGTGTGGGATCATTTTTTGTCAAAGCATTGGGCTAATTATGGTTTGTTGTCGAGTGTGTCTCAATTTAATCAAGTAACAAAAGCTCATATCCAACCTTATATTGACGTTTATCCGGTAGATTATCAGCATTTTATGAATTCAATGTGGCAAGGGGAGTGGCTCGAAAATTATGCTTCTATTGACTTTGTTGGTAATGTCCTTAGTGGCATGGCAAATAGACGACCAAAATTATATTTGTTAAAAGAAACAATTGTTGATGTTAAGCAGCATTATGCTCAATTAGAGTCGTTATTTTTTTTGTTATATCCCAAAATCTGTTTAATAGTAAAAGATAGCACCAGCTAAACTGGATTTTGGTGCTACCAGTTCAAGCCGCTATGCTTAAACCAGTAGTGTTTTAGATTATTTGCTGTTAATTTGGCAATATCAGTTTGCCATCTGCTTTTTGGATAATGCTGTTGCTATTTGGCGTTTGAGCTATCGGTTTTAGGTTGTTGTCGGTTATTTGTGGCGCATAACCGCTTTTACCTCCACGAGTTTTGGTACGTACAACTTGGCTTACTGGTAGCGTAGCGTTGTTGGTTAAGTTAGCCCATAACCACTCGATGGCATCTTCGCCATAATAATCAATTGGTAGTAATGTGTTGTCAAATGGGGCTCGGCCATCTAAGTAGCTGGCGTTTTCTACTTCAATATATCGCAGTTGTGATTGTTTACCTTCAACTAAGCTATTTAGTGCGACATAAGCGCGCGATGTATAATTGGGTAATTGTTTAACATTGTTCCGACCATGGACAATAAAGGTTTTTATACCATGTAAGTTACCCGATGCCATAACTTGTTTTATGCCTTCTTTAATGCGTGGTTCTTGTGATTTTTTATAAACACAGATCGATCCTTTAGTGCCGTAATCGATTGTATTTTTCGTTTGCGAGCTAGAATAAAATTCACGTCTTGGGGTGTTGAGATCTTCGTTTTCAACTAGATCCAAAACCGTTGCATTACGGCCATTCCAAAGCGGTAAATGGCCGTTAGCCATTCCCCATATTTGTTCAAACGAAATTTCTTTTAATGGTGCAACTTTTCCTGTGTTGTTAATTGGGTTTTGCTGGGTGCTTGCTACCGAAAAATTGCACATATTTTCGGTGACACTATATTTGCCATAGGCACTAATATATTGATATGGTAGACCAATAGATTCAGTGTAGTAAAAATAGGGTAGTTGAATATCCATTTCTGGTGTCCAACCATTTTTATGTAGTTTTTCTAACGCTTCTTTTGGTGTTCCTGTAGTAAGTAACTTTGCTTTTTTAAGGGCGTTACAGCGCTCTTGTGAATAAAGAAAATAATCAGCATAAGGTACATAAGCATCGTCTTTATAAGCTGTTATGGCTGGTATGGCACATGGTATATATAACGCACCATAAGCACTGTAATTAGCAATAGATTTGGCTTCTAACTTTTGCGAGTTGTTGTTGCCGATTTTGAGTTTAACTGAGGCTTTGTCAAGATTTGGTTGAATTTGTGGATTAACTGCAACAATACCGTCAATCATATTTTGATCATCTAATTCGCCAGCTTTTAATGCTGCTCCACCACCATCGCTTGCGCCATAGACTAAAACCAGAGTGTTGTCTTTGTTAAATATAGCTTGATCATTCGGTGAAAACATAATATTAAGTTCATAAAAAGCAAATTCTAGGGATTTTAATACGTGTTCCCCCCAGCGGGCTTCGGCATTGAGTTGCGAGTGTAGTTGTTTTATAGCATAGCGATGGGGATATTTTTTGATATATTTTTCTTTATTATTAATCGAAGGAGAGAATAAGATGTTACCGCTTTGTACTTCTCCCCAAACGGTGAATCCAAGTTTGCGTTCAATATCATAAATGCCGTTACCTAGCCCTTTGTCGTTATATACTACTGCACAGTTGTGACGGAGTCCCCATAATCCACGAATCTGTATATCTTTGGTATTAAATATTCCATCCGAATCACTAGCAGGAACCGCAACAATGCAAGGTTTATTTTTGTTAAAATCAAGTGGAATTTGTAGCAACATGCCAACACCGTCTTGTCTTTGTACGGCTGATATTTCGGTACCTGCAATTTTACCGTCAAACAAAGGAGTTAGTTCTTGCTTTCTAAAACCAAATAGTGTTCCTTCACCAATTTTGGTGTCAATATAGCGATTTAGTTTAGCTTGTCGGCGTTCTTGAAAGTTTGGTTTAGCTGGAATTTCAACTTCTGGTACGATAGTGGTGGTTGATAATGGGGTAAACCCAAGCCCAGCTGTAACAAGGTCATCACTATCACCATCATAATAAGCTAATGTATTGCGGACTAGCCACTTTGGTTTTTTAATTGTGTTATCAATTGGGGATGGCGTGCTGCTGTTAGTTTCAGTATTGGTTGTTATAGTTGTGGTTGACGTTGCCGTTTTGCTGTCAGCTTTTGTATTGTTTTTGCCAGTACCAGCGTTTATGTTAGAGGTGGTTGGTTTTGTGGTATTGGACTGTGCCATTAATGGCATAGTAACAGCGGCAAAAAATATCAATGAGGCTAACGTTCTTAATTTTATCTTTTTCATTTTCAATACCATGCAATGTTATTCTGCTACATAAAATCTTAATAAAAAATTAGGTATATGCTAGTTAACACGTTATATAGTTTTAATTTTTTGAGGTGTAATTATACACTATATTTTTGTTATGCGTTATTAGGTAAATTGAGATTGCAAATTGCCCAAAAGGCAGCAATGATTTTCTCTGATAATCTTCTTTTTTGTACACAAATACCAACATCAAACGGTTCCATTAAGTTTGTTGACCATTCGGTTATGCGCTCTCTTATTCGTTCAGGGCTATTGTCCATTACGACTTTAGGTAATAAGGCTACCCCACAACCTAAAGCAACCATCGATACAATGGCTTCGTGTCCTGCAACCGTAGCATAAATTTTGGGATTGGAAATTTTTCTTTGCTTAAACCATAAATCAATACGGTGGCGACTAGGGCCATGTTCAGGCAATATAAAGGGAATATTATGCCAGTCAGGCTGTTTTTGATGTAGTTTGTCACTAAACGTGCTATTAAGTTTAGGTATTAGCAATACCATTTCAATTTCGCCAAATTTTAAAAACTCAATACCAGTAGGGAGCTGTTTTGGTTTACCTGCTATAGCTAAATCGGCTTCATTTGCTTGAATTTTCTTTACAGCGTCAGCAGCATCACCCGTTGATAGTTTGATTTCAACTAGAGGATAGTGGATCCTAAAGCGATCAAGTATTTCAGGTAGATGGCTATATGCAGCGGTGACTGAACAAAATAGAGTGAGTTCGCCGACAATTTGTTGGTTAGATTGATCTAAATCATATTTTAGTTGTTGGTGCATGTTTATTACTTGTTGAGCAAAACGTTTAACTTTTTCGCCCTCCGAAGTGATTTGTACTTGCCTATTGTCGCGAATAAATAGCGCGTGACCAAAATGTTCTTCAAGTCGTTGGATCTGCCTTGATAAGGTTGATGGACTAACATGCATAGCATTTGCCGTTATACCAAAGTGACAGGTTTCGCATAAATGTAAATACAATTTTAAATCACGAATGTTCATAGCAAATCCCAGTTTTTATACTTAAACATATAGTTACCTGAAACTTTTTAACAAAAAGCAGTAAATAGTGCATTACTTATTAAGTCAAATATTATGCATAGATAAATAAATAAGGCAAATAACGTTACATATAACATCAATAGCAAAACAGACAGATACCTGCTAAAATATGTGATTATTTTTGTGTGAGTTAAAACAGTTTTATGACAGAACAAGCTTATTTAGACGAAGTTAATGCACGTCGCACTTTTGCAATTATTTCTCACCCCGATGCTGGTAAAACAACCATTACCGAAAAGGTATTGTTATTTGGTCATGCGATTCAAACAGCTGGTACAGTTAAAGGCCGTGGCGCTAATGCCCAACATGCGAAATCAGACTGGATGGAAATGGAAAAGCAACGTGGTATTTCAATTACTACATCTGTGATGCAGTTTCCTTATAATGACTGCTTAGTTAATTTATTAGACACTCCAGGGCACGAGGATTTTTCTGAAGATACTTATCGTACGCTAACAGCGGTTGATAGTTGTTTGATGGTAATTGATGCAGCAAAAGGGGTTGAAGATCGTACTCGCAAATTAATGGAAGTGACACGATTACGCAATACACCAATTTTAACCTTTATGAATAAGTTAGACCGTGATATTCGCGATCCAATGGAACTGCTTGATGAGGTTGAAAACGAGTTAAATATTATGTGCGCCCCTATTACTTGGCCGATTGGTTGTGGCAAGTTATTTAAAGGTGTTTACCATTTAGCTAAAGACGAAACTTACCTTTACCAATCAGGGAAAGGTCATACAATACAAGAGGTCCGAATTATTAAAGGGTTAACTAACCCTGATTTGGATTTAGCGGTGGGTGATGATTTAGCGCAGCAACTGCGTGAAGAGCTTGAATTAGTGCAAGGCGCATCAAACGAATTTGATTTAGATGCTTTCTTGTCAGGCGATTTAACGCCAGTCTTTTTTGGTACGGCATTGGGTAATTTTGGCGTGGATCATATGCTTGATGGTTTAACAGCTTGGGCACCAACTCCTCAACCTCGTCAAACCGATAAGCGTGAAGTCGAATCATCAGAAGAAAAGTTCAGTGGTTTTGTTTTTAAAATTCAAGCCAATATGGATCCTAAACACCGTGACCGCGTTGCATTTATGCGCATTGTATCGGGTAAATATGAAAAGGGCATGAAGTTACGACATGTACGTATTGCTAAAGATATCAATATTTCTGACGCCTTAACATTTATGGCAGGTGATCGTGAACATGTTGAAGAAGCCTATGCTGGTGATATCATTGGTTTACATAATCATGGCACGATTCAAATAGGTGATACTTTTACACAAGGTGAAGATCTGAAATTTACAGGCATTCCTAACTTTGCACCAGAACTGTTTCGTCGAATTCGTCTTAAAGATCCACTTAAACAAAAGCAGTTATTAAAGGGGTTAGTTCAATTGTCCGAAGAGGGTGCTGTACAAGTGTTTCGTCCATTAACCAATAATGACTTAATTGTGGGAGCTGTAGGGGTGCTACAATTTGATGTGGTGGTTGCTCGTTTAAAATCAGAGTATAACGTTGAAGCCATTTATGAGCCAGTTAATGTGACAACAGCGCGTTGGGTTGAGTGCTCAGATGTGAAAAAACTGGAAGAGTTTAAACGAAAATGTGAACAAAATTTGGCCTTAGATGGCGGGGATAATCTATCTTATGTGGCACCAAGTATGGTTAATTTAAATTTAACTCAAGAAAGATATCCTGATATTGAGTTTAGAAAAACTCGAGAACATTAATTGTATTCATCACAAAATAGCGGAATCTATCATTATGTTTAAGCATTTTGATACATCCGCTTCTTTCTTTTTAACCGTATTTTTTTGATGATAAAGTCAAGCGAGTGAATATTATGGATTTGAAAAATAAAAAAATAGTCAATTTAATAATTAGTAGTGTTATTGGATTATTAACTATGACTACTTCACCGATATTGTTTGCTATTGAAAATAAGCTTGTGAGCCCAGTTTTGTTAGAAAAAGTTCAGCAAAGCGAGCGCGATAAGCGCCAATATGAGGTGGTTGAGCTAGCAAATAAAATGCGAGTGTTACTTGTTTCAGATCCTAATGCTGTAAAATCACTGGCATCATTAGCACTGCCTGTCGGCTCGTTGCAAGATCCCAAAGAGCAACAAGGGGTGGCTCATTATGCTGAACATATGGTATTAATGGGATCGAAAAATTATCCAGAACCAGCAAGCTTTTCTCAATTTTTAAGTCGTCATTCGGGAAGTTATAATGCTAGCACTGCGGCACATAGAACAGCTTTTTATTTTGAAGTTGAAAATAGCGCATTTGATAAAGCACTGGATTATTTAGCTGATGCTATTGCTGAGCCCAATTTAGATCCTAAATTTGCCGATAAAGAACGTAATGCAGTTAACGCTGAATTGACAATGGCCAGATCAAATGATGGTTTTAGGATCGGGCAAGTTGATTCTGAAACAATTAATCAAAACCATCCAGCTTCTCAATTTTCAGGCGGTAATTTAGAAACGTTAAGTGATAAAGAAAATAGTAAATTACAAGATGCTTTAGTGAATTTTCATAAAGATTATTATTCAGCCAATATTATGGTTGGAGTGATGTATAGCAATCAGTCGATCAATAAATTGACAAAATTAGCTGAAAATAGTTTTGGTAAAATCCCTAATAAAAATATTAATGCCCCAATAGTTGATAAACCCGCTATAACACCAAATGTGTTAAATAAACAAATTTCTATGGTACCAGCACAACCCAAAAAGCTATTGTTTTTACAGTTTCCGATTGAAAATAACTTGGCTAAATTTGCTGATAAAACCGATGAGTATATTACTTATTTAATCTGTAACAGTAGTCATAATACGTTGTCTGATCAGTTACAAAAACAAGGTTTAATTGAAGGAATTAGTTCATCTATCAATCCTATCCGTTATGGTAATAGTGGTATATTGAGTATTAATGTGAGTTTAACCGACGATGGACTTGCTCAAAAAGATAAAGTTATTGGCGCTATTTTTAATTATTTACAGTTGATTCAAAAAGAGGGCATTTCTGACGCTTATTATCAAGAGATTCAAAAGGTATTAGCGTTAGAGTTTAAATATCAAGATGTCGAGCGTGATATGTCATATGTAGAATGGCTATCAGATCAAATGTTGTTGTATCCAGTTCAAAATGTGTTAAATTCAGATTATGTTGCTACTCATTTTGATAAATCAGCTATTACGGCACGTTTAAAAAGTTTGACTGCCAATAATGCTAGAATTTGGGTGATTTCGCCAAACCAAACTACCAATAAAACTGCTTATTTTGTAGATGCGCCCTATAAAATTGATAATATCACTAGCGAGCAAAAAGCAAGTTGGTTAGCACTAGGCAAAAATTTTACATTTAGTTTGCCTGAGCTCAATCCTTATATACCTGATAATTTTACGATTTTAAAACAAAATCGTAATCAAGCGCAACCTGAAAAATTTAGTAAGCGCGGTAATCATATTCATTTTGCTAGCCAGTATTTTAATAATGAACCTAAAGCTGCTATTGTTGTTTCATTACGCAATAATCAGGCTACTAGCGACGTAAAAGCTGTGGTTGCTTTTAATCTGCTTGATTATATTGTGAGTCGTAATTTAGAACAATTACGATTTCAGGCTGGGGTTGCTGGTATTTCATTATCAACTGGTAATGATAATGGCTTAATGATTTCAGCCAGCGGTTTTAGTCAGCATTTACCAAAAATGGTTACGGCCATACTTGATAACTATCGCAAGGCCACTATTGATGAGCAAAGTTTAGCATTAGCTAAATCTTGGTATTTGCAAGAATTGGATAAAGCCGATCATGCTAAGAGTTATCGGTTAGCGGTTAATCCTATTAATGCATTGTCGGTATTACCGCATTATTTTGAACGAGATGAAAAACGACAAATTACAGCAAATATGACCATTAATGATGTATTAGCTTACCGTGATAACTTATTAACTCACTCAGTACCTTATATGCTTAGCTTGGGTAATTTGTCTAACGAGGACTCTTTAGATCTTTATCATGCCATCCAGAAAACATTAGTGCGTGATGTTGAATTTACTCCTGTTAATAATATTCAGATTAAAAACTCGTTAGAGGCTAAAATAACTCAACATGCAAAAAGCACTGATAATGCTTTGATGATGAGCTATATTCCAATGGGTTATGATCGAATTAGTAGTAGCATGATAAGTTATACTCTTTCTAAAATTATTTCACCTTGGTTTTATGATCAGTTACGCACCAATGAGCAACTAGGTTATGCTGTATTTGCAGAGCCTATTACGGTTGGTGATTCGTCGGGAATGAGTTTTATTATCCAAAGTAATCAATATGATCCGGCTTATTTAATTAAACGCTACCAAGAATTTTATCCAGTTATGCTGAATAAATTGCAAGCATTATCGAAAAAAGATATTGAGCAATATAAAAAAGCGGTACTTGATGAATTGAAAATGCCTCCGCAAACATTGGATGAGGAGTTTGGTCGTTATATGCCTGACTACCGTAATTCACGTTTTGCGTTTGATTTAAAGGATAAAAAAATCGAGCAATTGCAAAAAATTACTAAGCAAGATTTGATTGATTTTTATAAACGTTCAGTAATGCAACCTAACGGATTTGTAATGGCATCACAAGTACTTGGCAATACAACTGATATATTAAAGCAGCCACAAGCAATAACTGAGTATACCGAATATAAGAATGCATCAGCTTTGCAGGCTATATTGCTACAGTCACGAACTAAATAAGTTGTTATAAATAATAGAAAAGTTAATTCAATAGGAGAAAAAACTTAGATAGGAATAAAACATTTTGCCAAAAATTGGCATTGCTATCACCTTGTGATACACTGCCAAAATCCTAATAGTTTGAGTGTATTATGATTACTGGATCGATTGATTATTGTGCTATAGGTCAGCGTCTGCGTGCGTATCGGATTGCTGCCTCTTTGAGGGCTGAAGATGTTGCAGAAAGTCTTAAAATTTCAAGAGCAGCAGTATATCGGTTAGAAAAAGGTGAGATCGTTAAAATTGAAACTCTAGAGCGATTGGCTTCCTTACTTGATACGTCTTTTGCTAGTTTACTTGGCATTGATACTGAATACTATTCGAGTGGTGAAGGCTTTTTTGAACGTATGCGTCAATTAGAAGAGCAATCAACTCATATCTATTCTCATTTCGATCCTTTTTCCTTTTTATTAACTTCTTCTGATTATTTGTCTCATTTAGCGATAATGTTAAATGAATCGAGTAAACCCGCTGATCCTCAAAAATATGCCACTACCTTATCCATTTTAAAAGATCGTAAAACTCAGTTCTGTCAATCAATTCCAAAAGTTATTAATTTAATCAGTTTACGTAATGTAGAACGTTTTTTACATATTGGTTTGGTTGGTAATTTAACTATTTCGCCGGGTAAAAAATCGGAAAGAATGCTACTAGCACGCAAAGAAGTTTATCACTTAATTCAGTTAATTGAACAACAAGCCCTTGCGCCAACAATTGCTATTACACAAGAAGCTATTCCGTCAATTGCTTTTCAGATTTTTTATCAAGATGGGGATCCTATTTCATTAGCAATGAGCCCATTTCGATTAGGAGAGTTACCTAATGTTACTACCGGTATTGCATCGATTACGTCATCTTATGATGCAATTAAACGGTATCGCCATTTATTTGATAAGTTATGGGAAAATAGTGCTAAAGATAAGCAAGCAATTGATTTATTAAAAGCGACGTTAGAGAAATTTTAAAGAATATTAAAGAGAGTCATTATGTTATCCTTAACATTACAACCGATAAAAAGATTTAATGGTACTATCAATTTGCCTGGTTCAAAGAGTGTTTCTAATCGTGCTTTATTACTATCAGCATTGAGTAAAGGTAATACACGGTTAAAGAATTTACTTGATAGTGATGATGTGCGTTATATGCTTGATGCGCTTGCGGCCTTAGGTGTGAAGTATCAGCTATCACACGATCGCACGATTTGTGATGTGCAAGGTGTGGGCGGTATTTTGCAATCCGACCATGCATTAGAGCTTTTTTTGGGTAATGCTGGCACAGCAATGCGTCCTTTAGCTGCTACGTTATGTCTTGGAAATAATAATATTGTGTTAACGGGCGAACCTCGCATGAAAGAACGCCCAATTGGTCATTTGGTCGATGCTTTGCGACAAGGTGGAGCTAAAATTGATTATCTTGAAAATGAAGGCTATCCACCACTACATATTCAAGGTGGTTTTACAGGTGGTGATATTAAAGTTGATGGTTCGGTCTCTAGCCAATTTTTAACTGCACTATTAATGGCTGCGCCATTAGCAAAACAAGACACAGAAATTACTATTATTGGTGATCTTGTTTCTAAACCTTATATTGATATTACAGTCAAAATGATGGCTATGTTTGGTGTTTTGGTTACCAATCACAATTATCAAAAATTTACTGTTAAAGCTAATCAGTGTTATCAATCGCCGGGAGATTATTTAGTTGAAGGGGATGCGTCTTCTGCTTCTTATTTTTTAGCAGCGGCTGCAATTAAAGGTGGTAGTGTTAAAGTAACTGGCATAGGGAAAAATAGCTTACAAGGCGATACCCAATTTGCTCATGTACTTGAAAAAATGGGGGCTAAAGTTATTTGGGCTGATGATTATATTCAATGCTCTCGTGGTGAATTACACGGTGTTGATATGGATATGAATCATATCCCAGATGCAGCAATGACTATTGCCACAACAGCGCTGTTTGCTAAAGGTCCAACTACAATTCGTAATATTTACAATTGGCGAGTTAAAGAAACTGATCGTTTATATGCGATGGCAACAGAATTAAGAAAGGTTGGCGCAACTGTTGATGAAGGTCACGATTATATTACTATTATTCCACCAGTTAAATTAAACCATGCCGAAATCGAAACCTATAATGATCACCGTATTGCTATGTGTTTTTCGCTAGTGGCGCTTTCTGATACTTCTGTGACGATATTAGATCCTAAATGCACAATGAAGACTTTTCCTGATTATTTCGAACAATTTAAACGATTAAGCGAAGAATGAAATGAATAAATCTGTTCCCGTTATTGCTGTTGATGGACCAAGTGGTGTCGGTAAAGGTACGTTATGTCAAGCATTAGCCAATCATTTTAAATGGCATCTTTTAGATTCTGGTGCTATCTATCGTGTGCTAGCACTTAGTGCGCTTAAGCAAGATATTGCGCTAGATGATGCCAATAAACTTGAACAACTAGCTCTTAATTTGCCACTAACGTTTGATACGCAAGGTTATAATGTTAAAGTGTTATTAGATCAGATTGATGTGACTAAAGAAATCCGTACAGAACAGACGGGGGGAGCCGCATCAAAAGTGGCGGCAATTAATTCGGTTAGAGTAGCTTTATTACAACGTCAACGAGACTTTAAGCAAGCACCTGGATTGGTTGCAGATGGTCGTGATATGGGCAGTGTAGTATTTAGTGATGCCCCTGTTAAGATATTTCTTGATGCTAGTGCCCAATCTCGTGCAGAAAGGCGAATGAAACAGTTGCAAGATAAGCAAAATAATGTTAAATTCGCCGAAATTTTGCAGGAAATAACTGCGCGTGATGAAAGAGATCGTCATCGCGCCGTTGCGCCACTTAAACCTGCAATTGATGCTCTAATAATTGATACTACATCACTGTCTATTGAAGATGTTTTTAATCAATCTATTAAGTATATAAACGAAAAACTTGCGTTGTAACTTAAATTATAGCGTGAAACTAGCTCCATTATAAGGATGTATGGAGTATTATAAACAACCCCACAAGACAGGATGTAATGTGGACGTTAAAATTAACTTAAGTATATAAATATGACTGAATCTTTTGCTCAACTCTTTGAAGAGTCTATCAATCAACTAGACACTCGTTCTGGTAATATGATCCGTGGTACTGTCGTTGCAATCGACAAAGATGTTGTTTTAGTTGACGCTGGTTTAAAATCTGAATCAGCGATTCCAGTAGAGCAGTTTAAAAATGCCCAAGGCGAATTAGAAGTTCAAGTCGGCGACGTTGTTGACGTTGTGCTTGACTCAATCGAAGATGGTTTTGGTGAAACTATCTTATCTCGTGAAAAAGCTAAGCGTCATGAAGCATGGCTTACACTAGAAAAAGCAGTTGAAGATGCTGCAACAGTTTTAGGTGTTATCAATGGTAAAGTTAAAGGTGGCTTTACGGTTGATCTTAATGGCGTTCGTGCGTTCCTTCCAGGTTCACTAGTTGACGTTCGTCCATTACGCGATACTTCTCATATTGAAAATAGAGAAATCGAATTAAAAGTTATTAAATTAGATCAAAAACGCAACAATGTTGTTGTTTCACGTCGTGCAGTTATTGAATCTGAAAATAGTGCAGAAAGAGAACAACTTCTTGAAAATCTACAAGAAGGTTCTGAAGTTAAAGGTATCATCAAAAATCTTACCGATTACGGTGCATTTGTTGATCTTGGTGGGGTTGATGGGTTACTTCACATTACAGACATGGCTTGGAAACGTGTTAAACACCCAAGTGAAGTGGTTGAAGTTGGTCAAGAATTACTTGTTAAAGTACTTAAATTTGACAAAGATCGTTCACGTGTATCACTTGGCTTAAAACAATTAGGTGAAGATCCATGGGTTTCAATCGCTAAACGTTATCCAGAAGGTACTAAAGTAACAGGTAAAGTAACTAACTTAACTGACTACGGTTGTTTTGTTGAAATTGAAACAGGTGTTGAAGGTTTAGTTCATGTTTCTGAAATGGACTGGACAAACAAAAATATTCATCCATCTAAAGTTGTTAGCTTAGGTGATGTTGTTGAAGTTGTTGTGCTTGAAATTGACGAAGAACGTCGTCGTATTTCTCTTGGCCTTAAACAATGTAAACCAAACCCGTGGTTACAATTTGCTGAAACACATAATAAAGGTGATAAAGTTAGCGGTAAGATCAAATCAATCACTGATTTTGGTATCTTTATCGGTTTAGAGGGCGGTATCGACGGTTTAGTTCATCTTTCAGACATTTCTTGGAATATGCCTGGCGAAGAAGCTGTTAAAGCTTATAAGAAAGGTGATGATATCGAAGCTGTTGTTTTACAAGTTGATGCAGAACGTGAACGTATCTCTCTAGGTATTAAACAATTAGAAGATGATCCATTCAGTAGCTTTGCTTCTAACTATAAAAAAGGCACAATAGTTAAAGGTACAGTAAGTGCAGTTGACGCTAAAGGTGCAACCATCGAAATCGCTGAAGGTATTGAAGGCTACTTAAAAGCACAAGATATCGCTCGTGAGCGTATTGAAGATGCAACAACTGCATTAAAAGTTGGTGATGAAGTTGAAGCTAAAATTGTTAACATCGATCGTAAAACTCGTGCAATTTCGTTATCAGTACGAGCGAAAGATGAAGCTGATGAAAAAGAAGCTCTCGCAGCAGTAAACAACACAGCAACTCAAGAAGATGCATCATTTACTAATGCAATGGCAGAAGCATTCAAAGCTGCATCAAAAACTGAGTAAAAAATATTTATGTAAAGAGTAAAGAGGGCTTGCCCTCTTTTTCTTTTATGGGATAAAATGAAATAGTTACATGCCACATAAATAAATTAGGAGTGATCATGAACAGATCAGATTTAGTAGAACGAATTGTTAACTGGCGAACACACCTCCCAGTTCAACTAGTTGATGATTCAGTTAGAGATATCATTGAACAGATCGCTTTAGCTATGGAAAGTAACGATCGTGTGGAAATTCGAGGTTTCGGTAGTTTTAGTTTGAACTATCGAGCTCCACGTAAAGCAAGGAATCCAAGAACTGGTGGTAATGTTGAAGTGAAACATAAATATATACCTCACTTCAAACCAGGTAAAGAATTACGTGAAAGAGTAAATAATGCTGCAAACGCATAATCTTTAAATTTCACACCTAGATGGAAGCCTTTGAGTTAAATCAAAGGCTTTTTTGTTTTAGCTAGTTTAATTTCTATCATCTAGTCGTACTTACTTATTTAAATAACCTTTACCATTTATCATTAAGGAAAAACCAGTCAACGTTATGTTGATTTAAGTCGTTAAATCCCTCTTTTAAAATATGCAATATTGCGAATAATTTCAGTAAATTTCATTAAGATTAATGATTAAAATGGAACAAAGATCGAAAAATTCAACATCAATTATTTTTTTATAATATCAAGTGATAAACTTATATTGTTCAATTTAAAGATGGTAAAGTGCTAGTGCAAAAAATTTGTTCTTTGGATTTAATGGCTATCATGTTTTCATTAGGTTGTTTGCCATTACTCTTTTTGCCCCATTTATTGTCTGATCTATATTGGTGTTTACTTGCTTTTATCTTGTTTTTAATTGTGTTAACCGTTCCTGTTAATTTTCGTTGGTATTTATCTGTTTTTGTTGCATTTAGTTTAGGTTTTTTGTGGTCAACTGCTTATTCTAAGCAATATTTATCCAACATTTCTCCCTATATTGATAAAACGCTAGTTGTTCATGCCAAAGTAGTTAATATCAATACTCATCAGGCAGCAACGGTCAACGGACCTTATTACATGTCATTTTCTATTTTTTCCATTTCAGATGTTACGCTTGCAAATGATATTCCGATTTCTGTTTACTGGGATAGGTTAGATCCTCCTAAATCTGGGGAAATTTGGCAATTGACACTAAAAACAAAAGTTGTACATGGATACTTAAATGATGGAGGATTTGATAGCCAACGCTTTTCGATAGCAAATCGTAGCTTATTATCGGCTAAATTGGTTGATGCCAAGTTATTAAATGATAAATCTGACTTAAAACAATATATTACTGATTTGGCTATACCTTATATCGATTTATTTATTTATAAAGGTATTTTGCTAGCCCTTGCTTTTGGTGATCGTTCTCAATTAGATGACGAGCATCGTATGGTAATGATGCAAACAGGTATTGCTCATTTAATGGCTATATCTGGTATGCATATTTTAGTTGTTTATGGACTTAGTTGCTTTTTGGCTAAAGCTATACTGTTTTTTATTCCAAAGCGTTTTATCTATTTTTTTTTACCAATTATAATAGGGTGGTTATGTGCATTTTTTTATGCATGGTTAACAGGTTTTAATCCGCCTACTTTGCGAGCTATGGTTGCTTTGTCAATTTGGATCTATTTTCGTTATAAAAAATATAAAATAAGTTCATGGCAAAAAATCAATCGGATCATTGCGTTGTTATTATTATTTGATCCATTGATGATTTTATCTGAAAGTTTTTGGTTATCTTGCTATGCAGTAATAACTTTAATTTTTTTGCATGATTGGGCGCCGCTTTCCAAAGCAGTAAGGCATAAAAAACGTTGGTATATAATTAGGATATTGTATTTGCAGTGTGGGTTAACCTTATTGCTGCTTCCAATTCAGTTTTTTGTTTTTCAAGGTGTTAGTGGAGTTTCGATTTTAACAAATCTAATTGCAATTCCTGTTATTTCATTAGTTACATTTCCTACCATTTTATTGGCGTTAATATTTAGTATTTTTGATTGTTTTTCTATTGCCTTATGGTTTTGGCTAATTGCTGATAAATCTCTAGAATGGCTATTTTTGAGTTTAAATTGGCTTAATCAATTATGGATTAACATCCCTTCAGATTTTTATTTATTAGGTCTTTTAGGTTGGTTAACTTTAGTGATAATCCGTACAGGTGTTTGGCAACGCTTTAGCATTACTTTGCTCGTAATTTTGATGATACTGGTTACCCCTTTTTTTAAACAGCAACACTATCGTTGGCGGTTAGACATGTTAGATGTAGGTCATGGATTAGCTATCGTTATCCATGATGGTAAGTCTGCAATTTTGTATGATACAGGAGCTAAGTGGGAAAAAAGTTCCGCTATGGAAAGGGTTATTATTCCTTTTCTACAATGGCATAATTTGAATGTACAAGGTATTATTATTAGTCATCAACATAATGATCATGTTGGCGGTTTGAAATTACTTCAACTTATTTACCCTAAAGCATGGTTAATGAGTTCGTCTTCTGATTTTAATAATGATTATCAATGTTTAGCGGGTAATAGTGTTATTTGGAATGATCTGACGTTTAATGTGCTGTGGCCTAATCAGCTGGTTAGCGATGCTCAAAATAAGGATTCCTGTGTGGTGCAAGTTACAGATGGACATTTTTCTGTATTGTTAACTGGGGATCTAGAACGTAATCAGGAATATCAATTAGTTACTAAATATCGAAATCAGCTAACGTCTACTATTTTACAAATCCCCCATCATGGTAGTAGTACATCGTCAAGTTATACATTTTTAAATCATGTTAAACCAGTAAAGTCTTTGGCGTCTACATCTCGTTATAATCCTTGGAAACTCCCCTCCAATAAGGTAATGGCAAAGTATAAAGATTTACAATTAGACTATTATGTTACTGCTAGAACAGGTCAAATAAGTCTTTTTTTTGATAAACAAACATGGAAGCTAAAAACTATGCGAGGTGAAATTAAACCTAGATGGTATCATGATTGGTTTGGTAGTTTACCAAATTATGAGTAAAATAGGCTATCGTTTGCTATAGGCAACTATAATAATTGTTATATTGAGATATAAAACAATTTTACTAAATGTAATTGAGTGATGTTAAAGTTATGATTGAAAAACTGTGGTATGGTAAAAATCGTTTATTTTGGTTATTCATACCATTTTCCTTATTATATGGTTTAATTGCTATTTTCCGTCGCTTTTTATATCAAGTTGGTATTTTAAAATCTTGGCGATCTCCTGTACCTGTTATTGTTATTGGCAACTTATCTGTTGGTGGTAACGGTAAAACGCCACTAGTTATTAGTTTAATTGAATCGTTAAAACAAAAAGGATTACAGGTTGGAGTCGTTTCACGAGGATATGGAGGCAAAGCTGATAACTATCCGCTTATTTTAGATAATACAACCACAACCGAACAAGCAGGTGATGAACCTGTGCTTATTTATCAACGTACTAGTGTACCTATTGCTGTCTCACCTTATCGCTCTGAGGCTGTTCAAGCGTTATTAAAGCACTACCAATTAGATGTTATTTTGACTGATGATGGTTTACAACATTATGCTTTAGCGCGTGATATTGAAGTGGTGGTGATTGATGGAAAGCGCCTATTTGGTAATGGATGGTGGATGCCGGCAGGGCCAATGCGAGAGCGTGAAAGTCGGTTAAAATCGGTTGATCTTATTGTCATCAATGGTGATAGTGTAAATAATTTAGCGCAGCAGTATCCTAATAAAACCTTTACTATGCAATTAATGCCCCTGTATGCAGTGAATTTACTTACTCAAGAAAAAAGAGCGTTATCTTCGTTGTCAAATATATGTGCTATTGCTGGTATTAGTAATCCAAAACGTTTTTTTGATATGTTAAGTAAATTGCAAGCGGATGTGGTTGAAACCGTTTCTTTTGCCGATCATCAAAAATTTACTTTACCGTTGTTAAACAATGTTGCACGTAATAAACAAACACTTTTAATGACTGAAAAAGATGCAGTTAAATGTAGACAATTTGCTCAACAAAATTGGTGGTATCTGCCCATCGATGCGGTAATACCTGTGCAAGTTATTGATCAAATCTGTTTATTACTAGCTGAGACAAAATCCAAAGAGAAGAAAAAATGAAAGATATCCTATTAAACGCACTTGCTTGTCCTAAATGCCATGGTCAATTGCAATATAATGCTACTAATCAGCAGTTAATTTGTCATACAGATAATTTAGTTTATACAGTTAAAGATAATATTCCGGTGTTGTTAGAATGTGAAGCTAAACCACTTAACCAATCTGAATGTATTCAAGAATAAATAATAAGGTCTTAATTATGAACTTTTCGGTTATTATTCCCGCTAGGTATGCTTCGAGCCGTTTACCTGGTAAGCCACTAGCGGATATTCATGGTAAACCAATGATTGTTCGTGTGATGGAGCAAGCAAAAAAATCATCAGCCAATCGAGTGATTATTGCCACAGATCATCAACAAGTTTATGAGGTAGTCAAGGAGTATGGTGGTGAAGTCATTCTGACAAGTGATAAGCATAATTCTGGTACAGAAAGACTGGCAGAGGTGATAAATACTTATCAGTTTACTGATGATGAAGTTATTGTTAATGTACAAGGGGATGAACCTTTAATACCGCCAGTCATTATTAATCAAGTGGCTGAAAATTTAGTGCAATATAAAACAGGAATGGCAACGTTAGCAGTGCCAATTGATTCTGTTGAAGAAGCATTTAATACTGGTGCAGTTAAAGTTGTGACAGATAAAGATGGTTATGCGCTTTATTTTTCTCGTGCAACCATTCCTTGGGAACGCGATCGTTTTGCGAAATCAGCTGAACAGTTAAAACCATCGAGTATCGGTGATTTTTATCTCCGCCATATTGGTATTTATGCTTACCGTGCTGGCTTTATTCGTCAATATATTAAATGGGCACCATCAATGCTTGAACAAATTGAAATGTTAGAGCAATTAAGAGTACTTTGGTACGGTGAAAAAATTCATGTCGCTGTGGCAAAACAACCTCCTGCAATTGGTGTCGACACTTTCGAAGATTTAGAAAAAGTAAGAGCGTTATTTAAGGAGTAAGCAATGGCAAACTTTACTGGCTTTAGCCAAGCTGGACTTAATTTTTTACAAGACGCTTGGATTAAAAACAGCAAACCGTGGTTTGAAGAGCATCGTGCTATTTATGATAACGATTTAGTTAAACCGTTTAGGCTTTTGGTTGAACAATTAACACCAGAGATGCTCAAAATTGATGAGTGGTTTGAAACTCGTCCTGCTATTGGTAAAACGATTTCACGTATACATCGAGATACTCGTTTTTCAAATGATAAATCACTTTATCGTAGCCGATTATGGTTGACATTTAAACGACCAAATAAAGATTGGAAAGAAGCGCCCGCTTACTTTTTTGAAATTAGCCCAAGCAGTTATCAATATGGGCTAGGCTATTATTGTTCATCAAAACAAACAATGGATATCTTTCGAGACGAAATTCTTAACGATACTAAGAAATTTTTAGCAATGATACGTTGCGTCAAAAAACCATTTGAGCTTGTTGGCGAAAGTTATAAACGCCCATTAATTAAAGAGCAGGACGAAAAAGTTGCAACCTGGTATAACCGAAAAAATATTGCGGTTATGGTGACAAGTAATCATATTGAGGATGTGTTAAATAGCGATTTACCCGATAAACTAATTAAAGGTTTTAAACAGTTAGTTCCACTTTATGATTATTTAATGCGGGTAGAAATGATTAAAAATATACCGACTCTTTAGCTTTGTTGAGTCGGTGTTTAATATTAAATATTAGGAAAATTCAATATAATTTCTTTAATACCATTAATTATGAATTGAGTTCCAACACAAACTAATAAAAAGCCCATAATTCTTGAAGTGGCTTCAATGCCACTTTTCCCCATAAAGCGCATTATGCTACCTGCACTGCGCATGCAAAACCAAAGGATAATACATAACAATAAAGGCACTAAAATCGAAGCAGTATAAACAACCCAAGTTGAAACGTCATAACCTCCACTTTTTACTGTTGATGACATGCTTATTATCATTGCTATAGTTCCGGGTCCTGCTGTACTTGGCATAGCGAGAGGAACAAAAGCGATATTATTTGAGATCTCTTGCTTTTTTGCATCTGCTTCAAGAGTTTTGTGTGATGGTTGTTGTGGAAATAACATTCTAAAACCAATAACGCCAACAATCATGCCACCAGCAATACGTAATCCGGGAATCGATATGCCAAATGTGCTCATCACTAGTTGCCCACAATAAAACGATACAACCATAATTATAAACACATAAATACAGGTCAATTTTGATTGGTAATTCCGCTCTTCATTGGTCATATCGCCCGATAGACCTAATAACAGTACCACAGTGGTTAAAGGATTCGTTAAAGGAATAAATAAAATTAAACCAAAGCCGACAGTTTGTATAAGTTCCAACATAGATTTATTTTAAATCCAACAAAATTTGCAGCTAAGTATAATTGAAATAAACAGAAAATGATATATGGAGGTAGTTGTAATTCGGTATCGGATTTTATTACCATGTTTGAAAAAATTGTAGGCACTACACTGATAATTATAGGTCTAATATTAGTAGAAATAATGTCAAGCGTGAATGATTTTTATGCATTAGTAGATAAAATGTAATATTAGATTAAGGTTTGAAAGGAGTAATATTCGACTCCTTTCATTAAATCAAATTGAACTTTTAATACTTAAAATGGAATATCGTCATCAAAATCCATTGGTGGCTCTGGTGTTGCTGCTGGTTGCGCTGGTGTATTTTGCGTTAGAGGACGAGAAGGAGCCACTGGTGCAGATGAAGAATTATTAGCACTTTGTCCCCAATTTTGTGAACCATCGCCCATGTTTTCACCACCATTGCGTGTTGCTAAAATTTGTAAAGTACCACCAATTGGGTTGACTACAACTTCAGTTGTGTAACGATCTTGTCCTGACTGATCTTGCCATTTTCGAGTTTGTAATTGCCCTTCAATATAAATTTGGGAACCTTTTTTTAAGTATTCGCCAGCAATTTCAGCTAATTTACCGAATATAACAACGCGATGCCATTCAGTACGTTCACGGTATTCATTTGTTTGTTTATCTTTCCATGATTCTGATGTTGCAATGCTAATATTAGCAACTGCATTACCATTAGACATATAACGAACTTCGGGATCTTGACCTAAATTACCAACTAAAATGACTTTATTTATTCCTCTATTGGCCATTATTAACTCCTAAACATGACATAAGTATTTTAAGCTGCATATTGTAACATGAGACTGTAGTAATATCAGCGAATTTAATTTAATAATGGAATTTTTCTCCCATTTTATAAAGATATAGAAAGATTGGTTTAAACATAGGAATTTGCTGCCATAGCGAGTATAATGCCAAGCATTTGTTAATGTGATGTTCTAAAAGATTTTTCCTATAGGAGGCCTTATGATTAATGCGTTTGGATTAAAAAACAAACAATTAGTAAAAATTAATGAAGGCGATATAAATAATGCAACTTGGATTGATTTAATTGAGCCAGAAGAAGCTGATCGAGATTTTGTTTTAACACATTTAGGACAAAACTTAGCAACTAGTATTGAACTTGACGATATTGAAGCGTCAGCTCGTTTTTTTGAAGATAACGAAGGTTTACACGTCCACTCTTTCTTTTTTTATGAAGATGCAGAAGATCGTGCAGGCAACTCAACAGTAGCTTTTACAGTGCATAATGGTCGTTTGTTTACACTACGTGAGCGAGATTTACCAGCATTTCGTTTGTATCGCATGCGATCGCGCTATCAAGGAATGAACGATGGAAATCCTTATGAAGTATTACTTGATTTATTTGAAGTTAAAGTTGAACAGTTAGCAGATCAAATTGAAAATATCTACAGTGAACTCGAAGAATTAAGTTTAATTATTATGGATCGTTCAGCTCAAGAGCATTACGATGAAGCTATTACCTCGTTGGCTGAACTTGAAGATACCGCGTGGAAAGTTCGTCTTTGTTTGATGGATAGCCAACGTGCAGTTAATTATTTAGTTCGCCGAGCAAAGATGCCAGTAGATCAACTAGAACAAGCTCGTGAAGTTATTCGCGATATTGAATCGCTTGTTCCACATAATGAGTCATTATTCCAAAAAGTAAACTTTTTAATGCAAGCTGCAACTAGTTTTATCAATATTGAACAGAGCCGAATTATCAAAATTTTCTCGGTTGTATCTGTTGTGTTTTTACCCCCAACGGTAGTTGCTTCAGCTTATGGTATGAATTTTGAATTTATGCCAGAATTAAAATGGGAATATGGTTATCCTTTTTCATTACTATTAATGTTGCTAGCAGGTGTTGCTCCTTATATTTATTTTAAACTTAAAAAGTGGTTGTAGATTTATTGATTTAAATTGAGTTTTTATTCGATAGTTTTTTAATATATTAGATGAAATTCTTATCGTACTAACTGCTTAGGATAATTTAATATAAATAATTATTAATATCAGCAATATACTTTCATCGAGTGATGGGTAAAACTTAATATTTTAACTGAAAGAATTAATTTATCATAAAGGAAGTAACATGAATCAATATGCACTGGTCACCGATATCGGTGGAACTAATGCTCGATTTGCGCTTTATAATTTGGCTACAAATGAGCTATCAGCAATAACTAAAGTTCTTATTGCAAAGGATGATGTATTGCTAAAATTAATTAAGAATTACTTACAAGCCCAATCGGTTACCGTTAAAATGGCTTGTATTGCAATTGCCTGTCCGATTAATGACGAAGATATAATTAGTATGACAAACAATGATTTGTCGTTTTCACGATCTGAATTAGTTAAGGAACTTAATCTTGAAAAACTAGAAGTAATTAATGATTTTACAGCAGTATCAACTTCAATTCCTAAATTATCTAAACAAGATCTTGTTCAGATTGGTGGTGATGAACCTGATTTAGATTATCCAATTGCAATTTATGGTGCAGGTACAGGACTTGGAGTGTCACATTTAATTAAAGTAAATGGACGTTGGATTAGTTTGTCAGGAGAAGGGGGGCATACAGAGCTTCCAATGATAAGTGATGATGAAGACCGTATTTTAGTGCAACTTCGCAAAAAATTTGGGCGTGTTTCTACCGAGCGGTTTTTATCAGGCAATGGTATTGTTAATATTTATCAAGCGTTGTTACAAATTAATAATCAACCAGTAATAGAGATTACACCCGACATTATTGTTGAGAAAGCGCTATCTAAAAGTTGTCCACTTTGCTTGCAAACTTTAACCTATTTTTGTACTTTTATGGGGCGTTTTGGTGGTAATTTGGCATTAACACTTAATACACAAGGTGGCGTTTATATTGCTGGGGGTATTGTGCCACGCTTTATCGAATTTTTTAAAACATCTCCATTTAGAGATGCTTTTGAACATAAAGGTCGTATGTCCTATTTAGTCAAAAAAATTCCTGTTTATGTAATAACACATGAAGATCCAGGCTTGTTTGGTGCAGGTGTTTATTTACAAAATTGTCTTAATAAATAGTATTAATGAGTAAAGGTTTTATTTTATGATGTGGTGTTATATTTACCGAAGTACCAAAAAAGAGAACTGCTATCTATATATGGAACATGAAAATGATTTTTCAACGATTCCTGAAAAAGTAATGTCTATTTTTGGTTCACCTGTTTTTGTCATGAAAGTATTACTTGACGGTAAACGAAAATTTGTAGTTGGTACCGCCACTGAAATAGAAGAAAAGATTAAAACTGATGGATTTTTCTTACAAATGCTAAAAGAAGATGATTTCAAAGTATGATTGAGCCATTTTGGGAATATAAGACATTAGCTCAGATGAGTGATGAAGAATGGGAACAGCTCTGTGATGGTTGTGGTCAATGTTGCTTAAATAAATTGATGGACGAAGATACAGACGAGATCTTATATACTAATGTTGCTTGTAATTTGCTTGACTCCAATACTTGTCAATGTAAACATTATAATAGACGTTTTGATTATGAACCCGATTGTATCAAGTTGACTCGTGATAACCTCCTTACCATTGAATGGTTACCTTTAACCTGTACCTATCGTTATTTTTCTGAAACAGGACAATTGCCTCATTGGCATCCGCTTATTACGGGTAATAAAAAGCTTATGCATAAGCTGAAGATATCGGTTAAAAATCGGATTGTTTATGAAAAAGATGTGATTTGTTGGGAAGACCATATTATTTAAAATAGGGAGCTACAGCTCCCTTTTGATTTTAATTTAAAGCACAATCCATAAATATCCAAATACATCAACAGCGAGCATATTTAAAAACATTAAAATAAATACAAAAATCATAAATGAGATATCAATCATTCCAAGCGGTGGCACAATACGGCGAATTGGTGCTATAAGTGGTTCAGTTAACTGAGCAAGTAATTCATCCGCGTTTGATTGTCCACGGCTAACCCAACTTAGAATTGCTCGAAATAGTAATAACCAGAATAATAAATGCCCAAATGCATGAGCTATGACAGCAATAGCATAAAGCAGGTATTTACTAGTCCAAATTGATTCATTAATCATTCCATAGTAGGAAATAAAAATAATTTTAATGACGGCAACAAAATATAAAAGAACCCATGTAGCGGTATCAATTTGCTTAATAGATGGGATGACTTTGCGTAATGGACCGATAATAGGTTGAGTTATTCGTACGATAAATTGGGTAAATGGGTTATAGAAATTTACACGCACACGCTGCATCCATAAACGCAAAATTAAAACATAGAGACATACCGTTAAGATGGTATTACCTAGAAAATAAAGCGATGTCATTTAAGACTCCTTAAAATAAACTATTCGGGCAATATATCACAAATACTGCCTTGCTCCAAAGATCGCTGTACCTATTCGAACCATAGTGCTACCAGCAACAATAGCAGCTTGCATGTCGCCACTCATGCCCATGGATAATGTATCCATAAATGGATAATCAGTTTGTAAAGAACGCAAAAGTTCGTGCATTTTGTTAAAGACGTTTAGTTGTTTGTCAAAATCATTTTCAATTTCTGGGATCGCCATTAATCCACGTAAATTTAAATTGGGTAGTGTTATAATTTGTTTTGCTAAATCAGAAACTTGTTCAGGCTCAACCCCAGACTTGCTGGCTTCTTTACTAATATTAACTTGAATAAGTACATTTAAGTTTTCCATATTAGCTGGGCGCTGATCATTTAAACGTTGAGCAATTTTAAATCTATCAATGGTATGCATCCAATCAAAGTGTTCGGCGACTAATTTGCTTTTGTTCGATTGTAATGGACCAATAAAATGCCAAGTTAATAAAGTATTGGGGAGAGTTTGTTTAAAATACTGGATTTTTTCAACGCCTTCTTGAACATAGTTTTCACCAAAAGATAGTTGACCTGCATCTATCGCTTGTTTGATTAAGGTTACTGGCTTTGTTTTACTGACCGCAATAAGTTCGATTGTATTGGGATCTCGTTCGCATTTTTTTGCTATTTCTTGAATTGTGTTTTTTATAGTAAGTAAATTGTCACGTACTGTATTCATGTTAATTCCCAATTAATAAACTAATAGGTAAAATATAATGTTAAAATCGATGTTGTCGCTTAGTGTAACGCAAAAAGCATCCGATTTGCATCTTTCAAGTGGTGAAGTTGCACGCATTCGCATTAATGGACAATTACAGTGTGTATCAAACGAAAAGTTATCGCCGTTAGATTTAGAATCTGAACTATTGGCGTTACTTAATGAATCACAAAAATTACAATTACAGCAAGATAAACAAATTGATTTAGCCTATCAATCTCCTGAAATAGGTCGCTTTAGAGTCAATATTTTTTATCAACAGCGTGGTATTTCGGCAGTGTTTCGAATGATTAAAAAACAGATTCCAGATCTAGATGAAATAGGTGCGCCCGAGGTTTTTAAAAAGCTAATAACGCACGAAAGTGGTATTATTTTAGTGACAGGTGCTACAGGAAGTGGTAAATCAACGACGCTTGCATCATTAATTGAATATATTAACTCAACTCAATCCAAACACATTATTACTTTAGAAGACCCCATTGAGTTTATTTATCATAATCAACATTCATTAATTCAACAAAGAGAGCTTACAAATTTTGACTACGCACTTGATAGCCTTTTAAGGCAAGATCCTGACATAATATTACTTGGGGAATTACGTAATAAAAAATCTATCCAAACTGCATTAACAGTAGCTGAAACAGGGCATTTAGTTTTTGCTACGTTACATACATGTTCTGCTATTCAAAGCATTAATCGTATTATTGATGTATTTGATGAAAATTCGCGTAACTTTATTCGCACACAATTATCAAATAATTTAAGAGCAATTATCAGTCAAAAGCTAATATTAACAAAAAATGGGCGTAAAGCGTTGTTTGAAGTGCTTATCAATACTCCTGCTGTCAGTAATTTAATTAATGAAGGCAAAATTAAACAAATTATTTCCCTTATGCAGACGGGGCGACAACATGGTATGCAAATTATTACGGATCAATAATTACTGAAATTGAAATAATCTTTAATCATAAACTAATTTTATTTATTTACCTGTGACTACAAACGAATGGCAAAGCGGAAAGAGTGATAAAAACTTTGAATTGAGATATGACATAATCAGCAAATATTTATCGATTTAAAAGATAGAATGCAAAATCTTAAGCGATTTCGGGAAAAGCACCTTATGAGTTTTTAGAGGGTTTTTAACCACAAAGTATAAACACCTCAGTGTTTTTCTAAAATTTACATTTCTTTACAAAAAATTCCGCCAAAAAACTAGCCAACAATTTTTCAAATGGTTATACTTTTATCGCTATAGGAAAACAAGCTTATTAAACAAGCAAATAATTATAAAAATATAAATAAAACAAATAATTACTTGACAGGTTAACCATAATGCATTATCATTTTAGACACCAGCACTGGCAAACCTATGTCTTAAATTTATTAAATAATCTTATTCGACGAGTTTTTACACGAAACTTATTTATATCTTTGAAATTATCTCTCAAAGCATTATCGAAATTATCGCTCAAATCACCTAAAACAGCTTTGCTAGTATTAGCATTGTTATTATTGTCATCGTCATGGGATGTACAGGCGAATGGTAAAAAAGCTCGAGCGAGTAATCGTAGTGATGCAATAATAATACCGTCGGCAGTTATCAATTATGTAAGGCCAAATCTATTTTGGGGTAATGGTAAATACGCAGGTCCAGCTGACATATGGAATCAGAATAAAGGCTTTTTAGTTCAATCAGTCAATCCTGAATCATATAATCAAAATTTCCCGACCACGGGTGCATATAATTTATATTTTGATTTACTCATAACAGGAATAGAACCAGAAGAATTGACATGGGAACCAGTCACGCATGAGGGAATTACTGCAACAGTGACAAATGTTGTAGCTCGTGAATGGTGGATTCCTTATGAGGACTTGGGACAAGTTGTAGCTCGCGTTAAGCTAACAGGTCCAGAGGCAAGAAATCAATGGGATAATCCGAATCCTAGACGAATTACTGTACCAAGGTTACCGCAGACGTTTGAGTTAGTGGGTAGGGATAGAGATGGCGTTGAAGTAGTAAAATATGGATTTGTATTAAGGCAATGGTTCGTCAGTCGGTGGCAAGATCTGTGGGGGGATATATTTTCTAATCAAACAAAATGGTGTAATAGTTTGAGTTATCGCCTTCCGCAGGTAAGAGATTTAACCAATGCAAAGTGTGGTATGTACACGAGTTTCCCCTGTATAAATGGCATAGATAATGTCACGTCATCATCATCTGATAACATTCACCAACGAAGAATAGGTAATGGATTTTTTACTGAGTGGGGCCCCATAACCTATTATGCTGATGCGGGATTCGCCAACACCTACTTTTGGACGAGTGATGTGGGAGCATACAGAGGTGATCAGTTCCTTGTTAGCTCGGGCGGTGGCAGCGTCATCAGCAGCGGTGCCTCCTACCGTTACTATACTGTTTGCACCGCGCCTTAGTTTTTAGCGTTTATTTCTTAATCATTAGGACGCAGAAGGTGCTTATGGTGTGAGAGGATAATCTAACAAAAGAATAAAGCCACGGCGCAAGTTGGGCGCTGAGCAGGCAAAGCTAGCACTTTAATGACTAAAAGCCAAAACAACGCCCGACCAATACAATTTTAAAGCTTGTGTATTTGTTATTAACTAGCTGTTATTAACAAGTTGTTATTAAATAGCTATTATCAAATAACAAAAGCGCTTTTCTTAAAAAGCCAAATTCAACGTAATAAAAAACTAGCCTATAAACGGTTGATTTTATTTAAAAATAAAAAATTAAATAAAATCAATAGTCTACCTGAGATATTTTAGAGCAAAAAACACGCTTATAGCACCACAATATTAATAAGCTTGACTTATCAAAGCGCCAAAATATACCGATAACAAAGTAAAGCTAGCACGCCCAACTGAGCTGTTGGGCGTGTTTGTGTTTTAGATGTTATCACCAATATTAATCATTCCACAAAAGTTAAAAAATCCTAAAACTAACATATATTTTAATTAGAAAATTCACCTATCTATAAAACCGAATCGTTTTCATCTTTACATTTCTTTACAAAAAAGTCCGCCAAAAAACTAGCCAACTATTTCTTAAACGGCTATACTTTAATCGCTTTAGAAAGATAAGCTTATTAAATAAGCGAATAATTATAAAAATCGAAATAAAACAAAATATTACTTGACAGGTGGAACAAAATGCAGTACTATTTTAGGCACAAGGCACAAGGCACAAGCACTGGCAAACCTATGTCTTAAATTTATCAAATAATCCTATTCGATGTGTTTTTACACAAAACTCCATTATATCATCGAAATTATTCACAAAATTATTTTCAAAAATCCCATTGGCATTAGCACCGTTGTTGTTATTGCCGTACTCATTAGAATCACAGGCATTATCGGCCACGACTTCTGAGCGCATTCACGGTACTGAGCCTTATTTAACGTTTGATAGTGGCAGAACCAAAGCAATTTCATTTAAAGATTTATTAGATATTAAGTTATCGGATGGTACCAATATTACACCTACGACTAATACATCATCATTTTCAAACCCAATCGTATTACCAAATGACAGTGATACTTTCGCTAATGTTGATATGATAGTCCCCCCATTTATTAACACAGTGAGTTTAAATGACTTGGTGATAACTCGTAACTTTTGGCAAGATGATGATGGTGATGGTAATGTCACTGTAAAAGGGGATATCACGCTGAGTATCACGGATAAAAATAACCAAACGGTTAATCGTAATGATACTTTAGATATTTGTAATGCGCCTTATAAAGTGGAGTTAAGTAGTACAGGTGGTAGTTTAAGAACGCAATACGGAGTACCAGATACTAGCACTTTTACAGAAGGTAGCGCAGTGTATTACATTAGTCCAAATCTACCACCTAAAATTTGCTATGCCAAGCCTAATCTGAAATATGGTACAAATTCGTGGACAGATTTTCGCGGTCCTGCTGAGATGTGGGATTCAGATAGAGGTTTTATCCCCCAGTCTATCTATCCTACATCTTATAATCGTAACTTTCCAACCACAGCATCTAATGGTTTATTCTTTGATTTGGAGATAGGTGGGGCAAATCAATTAACTTGGCCGACAGTGACAAAAGGGGGGATTACAGCTACTATGACTAATGTAAGTCGATTTAATGTCCGTGTTACGCTAACAGGTCCAACAGCAACCGAAACTCAACAGCAAGCTACAAATCCAAGTCAACTTAGAAAACCGACCTTACCACAATCATTTGAGTTAGTTGGCTACGATAATAATGGTAGCGCAGTAGTAAAATATGGGTTTGAATTACAGAAGTGGCTTGTTAATCGTGGAGAAACTCGTGATACCTCTTTTAATACAGCAAATTGGTGTAATAGCTTAGGTTATCGGCTTATAAAGGTAAATGATGTCACCAATGCAATTTGTTCAGGTGCGGGTGTCAGTTCAATTCGTTGGTGTCAAGGTTCAGTAGCCGCCACACCTCCTTCAGTTGGTGATCATTATCAGCGTCGAATTGGTGCTGGTTTTTTTAGTGAGTGGGGTTATATGGGCGATTATCCTGGAACGGGATTTCCGTATAATGACTATTATTGGACAAGTGATGTTGCCGTAGGAGTTGGTCAGTTTGCTGTTGCTCCTGATATTGGGCACATAGGTAGCTATGAGCTTCCTCATCTTATCTATGGTTTGTGTATTACCCCTTAGGTATCGTTAATCTTTTCAACTCGATCTAGATTATGAGATAATTAAGGTTAAGAAAAAAATAAAAGCCACTCCAATATAAGTGGTTGAGAGCCAACAAAGTTGGCAATCTATGCGCTTTTGCAGCTAAAAGCAAGAGCGCTTTTCTAGATAAAATACAATCTCCCAATAAAATAGAACCTAGCTTATAAGTAATTAATTTAAATAAAAACATTGAAATAATAACTTTAATAAAACAAATATTCCACTTGAACAATTTTGAGAAAAATAAACGCTCGCAATATTGCCATAATATCGTAAAGTCCATATGACTGCTTTATCCTAGTACTAAAATGTCCCCTCAACTAAAGTAGGTTGTTAGTAGGCTAATTAGGGATTGATGAATTTGGTTTTATTAGGTAGATAGAAATTGGTACAAATTTAAATATTTTACAAGGCGAAGATAGTTTAAAAAGGCGAATATTATGGCTAAGACGAGTAACTTTAAGTCGGCTACATTTTTCAGCCAATCCACTATAACTATTCTTACTAAACATCCTTTGCTAAAAGGTCAAAGGTAGTACATAATATGTGGTTAAAATTTAGATAAAAATAATTAGTAATAAGAATTATTGTTTATGGGGTGGAAAATGGGGTTAGTAAAGCATTTAGTTGTATTTAGCCTGCTGTTAGCATTAGCTGGTTGTGATAATAAAGACGCTGAACAAAACACACGCGCTGAACAGGCAGAAACGCAATCAGAAACAAAAGTTATTGATAATAATACAACCGCTGATATTAGCAATCCTAGTGATGACAACGATATCGTACAAGATGAATCGTCAAAACTAGCCTTTAACCCCACACCAGAATTAGTTGAAAAATATCACGGTAAAGAATTAACTGTTATTGATAGTTCAGAGGTCATTATTGATGGTTCAAGTACTTTAGTTATTACCTTTTCGGTTCCTTTAAATCCTAAACTCAATTTTTCTAATTTACTTCGTTTAGTTGATCGCCAAACGGGTAATGTTGACGGGGCTTGGGAGTTGTCGGATAACGGATTAGAATTAAGACATCGCTATCTTGAACCAAACCGTCAATTAGATCTCACCATTGATAAGATGTTAGCTGCAATTAATGGCAACAGCTTAAAAGAAGTCTACCAAGCAGAAATTAAAACTCAAGATCGCCTGCCGATGGTGGGATTTGCTAGTAATGGTTTTTTGTTGCCAAGCAAATCAATGACAGGTTTACCTGTTACTACGCTTAATGTTAATAAAATTGATGTTAATTTCTTTAAAATTAAACCTGAACAGTTATCTGATTTTATCGCTGATTATGGTTTTATTAACCAAGTGTCAGCTTGGAATTCAAAGAATATTAATAAATTTGCTGATTTAGTTTATACGTCTCGGTTTGATCTTAATCCTAAGCGTAATTCGCAAGAAACCGTATTACTTAACTTATCATCCATTCCGCAACTTCAGCAAGAAGGGATTTATTTAGCTGTTATGAATCAAGCAGGAAGTTACGATTATACAAATCCTGCATCGCTATTTTCGATCAGTAATATAGGTGTTGCGGTTCATGCTTATAACAATGGTAAATTATCTGTTATTACCCATGGACTTGACAATGGAAAACCATTTGCTGATGTAAATATATCGATTTTATGTAACAAAAGTATTCGAGATAGTAATAAAAACTGTACCACTATTTCGGCTAAAACTGATGCTACAGGTTATGCTGAAGTCACTTTGCCAAAAGATATGGATTATGCACTACTTACGGCAAGTGATGGTAATCAAATTTCTTTGGTGAATTTGGATCGTAGCGCATTAAATTTAAGTGAATATAATTTAACGGGGTCTACTTTTTATCAAAAACAACTATTTGCTTTTGGGCCTCGTGATTTGTATCGCCCACAAGAGACGGTCTATTTTAATGCACTTTTGCGTAATGCTGATGGTAAGCCATTGCCTTTGCAACCAATTGTGGTTGATGTTATGTCACCCGATAATCAAGTTGTTGAGAATTTTACTGTCGATGCTAAAGCAAAATCTAACGGTTTATATCAATGGCAATATGTTATTCCAGCTAATGCAGCAACGGGTAAATGGGCATTTCGTTTTAATTTAGGCGACGATAATTACCGTTATGTGTGGTTCCGTGTGGAAGAATTTTTACCAGAGCGTATGGCAATGGAAATTACGACCGCATCCAATAAGCCTATTACGCTTGATAAACGTGTCAATTTTGATGTTAAAGGTTGGTATCTTTATGGTGCTCCAGCAGCAGGAAATAATTTAGAAGGTAATATTTATCTTAAAAAAATTGATTCAATACCTGAACTTGCTGATTATAAAATTGGTAATGTGACTGACAATAGTATAGGTAGACAACTTGATAATATTGAGACGACATTAGATAAAAATGGTAATGCACAAGTTGGAATTGATACTAGCGATTGGGGTAAGTTGAGTTCTCCTATTAAACTTATTTTGCAAGCCAGTTTACTTGATTCAGGAGGACGCCCTGTTACTCGTTATGCCAGCCAAATTATTTGGCCAAATCAGCAAATTCCTGCTGTGCGTGCACTATTTTCTCAATCACCTTATTATGATTGGTCATTAGATAAATATGAAACTAGTCCGACAGTTGATAAAGGTGCTAATGCTGAATTTGAAGTGGCTTATGTTAACACTGATGGGCAAAAGCTGGCTGCTAGTCATTTAAAGGCAAGAATTATTCGTGAACGTCATAATTATTATTGGACTTGGTCTGAACATACTGGGTGGTATCAAGCATACAATTCAAGTGAGTTCGTTGTGCAAGAGCAACCGCTGTCTATCGCTGCTAATGGTACAGCTAAAGTGAGTTACCAAACGGATGATTATGGCTTTTATCGTATTGAAATTGTTGATACTAAAAATAATATTATCAGTAGTTTACGTTTTAGAAGTGGTTATAATTGGGAAGATAATACCAATGGCACCAATGCTGTTCGTCCAGATCAGGTTAAATTAAGCCTGGATAAAACCGCCTATTCGGTTGGTGATACTGCTAAAATACATGTACAAGCTCCAGTAGCAGGCTCGGGTTATATTTCACTTGAAACCAATGATGGTATATTATGGAAAAAAGATATCACTGTTGGTGAAAACGGTCTTGATGTTGAAATTCCAATCCAAGATTGGGGACGCCATGATATTTATATTAGTGCGATGATTATTCGCCCATCAACTGACGCTGCAGTTCAGACAATTAAACGAGCAATTGGGTTACTTTATTTACCAATTGACACTTCAAATCGTCAATTAAACTTGAGCATTGAAGCACCTACGAAGACAGAGCCTGAAAAAACTATTCCAATAAAGGTCAAAATAGATAAAAGTGCAATCCAAAAGGATCATAAGGTTTCAGTATTGGTTTCGGCTGTTGATTCAGGTGTTTTGAACATTACTAATTTTGCAACACCTGATCCTTATAGCGCATTTTTGGGTCGTAAACGTTATGAAGTTGATCTTTATGATGTGTATGGCAAATTAATTGAAGGTAAAGGACGCAATTTGAATGTGAGCTTTGGTGGTGATGCTATGCTTGGTGAATCTGGCCCAGGCGGTAAAAAACCATTAAACGAAGTTAAAATTGTGGCTCAACAATTGCAAACTATTGATCTTAATGATGACGGTGAAGGTTTTGTTGACCTTGCTTTGCCTAATTTTAATGGCGAATTACGCATAATGGCTCAAGCATGGGATGATAGCCGTTATGGTAAAGCGGAACAAGCCATGATAGTTGCATCGCCAGTCGTTGCTGAGCTATCTACACCTCGCTTTTTATCGGGTGGTGATCAGGCTACCTTGGCACTAGATCTAAATAATCTAACCGAAAAAACACAAACAATGCAGGTCAATGTTTTGACGGATGGTTTGATTCATCAAAATGCAGTTGAGTCTACGAAAGTTACACTTGATAGCAAGCAAAGACAGATTATTCAAGTGCCAGTTGTTGCTGATTATGGTTATGGACAAGGTACGGTGACAATTAATGTCACAGGAATTTTATTGGAGGATGGCTCAAATTATCAGATCAAGCGATCGTGGATGGTCGGTGTTAGACCGGCTTATGCCGTTACCAATAAATATTATGCAGCAGCAATCAATGGTGGTGAAAGTTGGGTTTTACCTGAAGATAGTATAGCTGAGATGATTGAAAACACGGTTGATGGTAAATTAATTGTATCTAATCAACCGCCGTTAAATATTGCTCAATATATTAAATCGCTATTTGCTTATCCATATGGTTGTTTAGAACAGACCATTAGTGGTTTAATGCCATCATTGTATGCAAACCAAGACCAGCTTGCAGCTTTGGGAATTAAAACCGAATCGGATAAAGAGCGACGTGAGAAAGTACAATTAGGTATTTCACGAATTTTATCAATGCAACGTAATAATGGTAGTTTTGGTTTATGGAGCAAAGACAGTGCCGAGGAATATTGGTTAACGGTGTATGCGACTGATTTTTTAATCCAAGCAAGTGAGCGTGGTTATAATGTCAACAATAAAGCGCTTGATGCAGCAATTACCCGTATCAGCCAATATATTTATGATGCCAATGCGTTTAATGGTTTACAAAGCTACTATGATAATTCTCAAGCAAGCAATTATACGCAATTTGCAACTAAAGCTTATGCTTTAGCTGTGTTGGCAAGGCAAAATAAAATCACTGTGCCTATGCGTAATGAAATTAATCGGATGTATCAACAGATCACTGAAAGTGATTTTAAAGTATTGTCACCATTACCAGTTGCTCAGTTAGCGCTTTCCGCCAAGCTGGCTGGTTTTGATAATATCTATAATAATTTGATGCCTCGAGTATTTACAACAAGTTATGATAATCGCTATTCTTGGTTAGGCGAATATGGTAGTGCTATTCGTGATAATGCATTAGTTTTATCTTTATTGGTAGAAAATAATTTAAGTGTTGATAAGCAAGCTGATTATTTAATTCAGTTATCTGATTTGCTTAATGATACTCGTTATTTTTCAACTCAGGAACTTAACGCATTATTTGTGGCTGGCTGGTCATTAGAACAACATAAATCTTCACATAAATTTAATGTGGTGATCAACGAGCAGTCAAATGAGGTTGATTCGACTTTATCACGCTCTTTTGATTTTGCTAATTTAGCCAATAGATTAACGATTTCTAATCCAGAAAATGCACAACCACTTTATATTAAATTCACCGTTTCAGGTTATGGCAAGAAAGCGCCTGCACCAACGAGTGATGAAAATGTTTTAACTATCAATCGTTCCTATTACGATTTGAAAGGTAACAAAATTCAACCTGATCACTTGAAAGTGGGTGATTTAGTGGTGGTATTATTGGATGTTAGAGCACATAAAGAAGTCGTTCACGATGCGTTAATTGTTGATTTTTTACCTGCTGGACTTGAGTTAGAAAATCAAAATCTCACAAATAGTAGTGTGAGTCTACAGGCAATACCGGAAATTGCCAATTTGTTGAAAGATGAAGATAGCAATGATATTAAATATCAAGAATTCCGTGATGATAGATATGTTGCAGCAGTTGATATTAATCACTATTTGAGCGATGGTACTTATCGATCGCAGGTTGCTTATTTGGCTAGAGCTGTGACGGCTGGTAATTATATGATTCCATACCCTTATGTTGAATCTATGTATCGCCCCGATCGGTTTGCAATTGGTCAATCAATTGACTTAATGTCTATTGTTGAGCGCAATGTCGAGCCCAATGAATCTAAACAACAATAACGAGTATGTATCAATTAAATTTGATTTTAAAAATGTAAACAAATTGATTATCCGCTAACAATTGTTAGCGGCATCTATTTATACTGAAACATATTATACCGAAACATAGTGTTACCTGAAACTTTTTGACAAAATGAAAAAGCGCCTACTTAAAATTCTGGCTTTCTTATTTTTTTCTATCCTTTTGTTATTAGGTAGCTTTTTTGTTGCCGATTACTTTTATCCTTTATCAATAACAAAAAATAAAACAACACAAACAATTCTTGCGCAAGATGGTACGCCTCTGTGGCGATTTGCTGATGAAAATGGTATTTGGCGATATCCTATCAAATTAGATGAAGTCCCCAATGATTACCTTGATGTGTTATTAAATTATGAAGACCGCCATTTTTATGATCATTTTGGTATTAATCCTGCCTCTTTATTGAGAGCAGCTTGGCAAAATATCACCAATAAAAGAATTATTTCAGGTGGTAGTACTATTTCGATGCAGGTTGCAAGATTGCTTTATCCACACGATCGCTCCATGGCAGGAAAGTTACAACAAATATTTCGAACACTACAACTTGAATTACATTTTACAAAAGATGAAATTTTAACTTTATATATTAATCGAGCCCCATTTGGCGGGACAATCGAAGGCTTAGGGGCTGCTAGTTGGTCATATTTTGGTAAAGAGCCCAAAGCGTTAACACGTAGTGAGGCGGTTTTATTGGCCGTATTGCCACAAGCACCCAGTCGTTTGCGTCCTGATAGGTACCCCGAACGAGCCAAACAAGCACGCGACAAAGTTCTAGCAAGATTGGCCCAATATCAGGTATGGTCATCTGATATTATAGAGCAAGTTAGAAAAGAAGAAGTATGGGTTTACTCACGTAAAAAGCCACAATTAGCTCCTTTATTAGCTCGAAGGTTAAGTCAACAATATCCTGATGTTGATATTATTCGATCAAATATCGATCTCTCCCTTCAATACAGCCTTGAAGATATTGCTGCTAATCGTAAAAATCAGTTACCTCCCAAAAACTCACTAGCTATTTTAGTTGTCGATCATACGGATATGTCCGTAAAAGGCTATGTTGGGTCGGTTGATTTTAACGATAAAGAGCGATTCGGTCAGGTTGATATGATAAGTTCGCTTCGATCTCCTGGATCGACATTAAAGCCTTTTATGTATGCTTTAGCGATTGATGACGGCATGATTCATTCTGAATCGTTATTGCAAGATACACCTAGAATCAGTTCTGATTATCGACCTACGAATTTTGATGAAGATTTTTATGGACCAATCAGTGCCTCAGAGGCATTAAAAAACTCATTAAACTTACCTGCTGTTGAGTTAATTGAGCTTTATGGACCAAAACGATTTGCTGGCAAGCTGTTTAGTATTGGCTTACCGCTTCAATCTAAAGGTAATGATCCTAATATATCGTATATTTTGGGTGGTGCGTCGTTAAGAATGGATAATTTAGTTAGCGCATATAGTGCCTTTGCTCGTCATGGGCAAGTAAGTCCTTTACGATTTACGCAAGCAGATCCCTTACTAAGCAAGCCATTTATTAGCGATGGAAGTGCATGGATCACAAGACAGATGCTAGTTAATAATTATCAGCTTGCCTATAAAACAGGCACTAGCTATGGATATCGTGATGCATGGGCGATTGGGATCAATCCTCGCTATTTGATTGGCATTTGGGTCGGTCGTCCTGATGGAACGCCCGTTGTTGGTCAATATGGCAGTATTACAGCGGTGCCGATACTACAACAAGTTAACACGTTATTATTAAATAAAGAGCGACGAATAAATCGCCCACTTCCCTTAGTAACTAAACCGACAACAGTAACCTTAGAAAAAATTTGTTGGCCATCAGGACAAAAGTTACCTGCAACTGATGAAAACTGCCACCGTCAAAAAAATGCATGGGTATTAAATAATATGATACCTCCAACACTTGATACTCTAACGGCACTTAATAACAATATTTATCGTTCAGGGTGGGTGACTATTTGGGTAAATGATGCCGGCAAACGTGTGTCAGCAGACTGTAGCAATGCACATAAAAAACAGGTTGCACTTTGGCCAATAGCTTTAGAAAATTGGCTACTACCCAAAGAACGTCGACAATCGCTAATTCCTGAAGTTGATAATCATTGCCCAGTGTTTGTTAAAGATATCTTTTTGCCACTCAATATTATTGGGCTGCAAGATAAGCAATTGGTAAAACGATTACCTGGGCAGCAAGATGTCACTATCGATCTAACTCCACAAGGTGGTGTTGGTGACAAATGGTGGTTTTTAGATGGTCAACTTATTGAGAAAACGTATGGCGATCAAAAGGTAGCTTTGACAGTTACTCATAAAGGTTTACATCATCTATTTTTATTAGATCAAAGTGGACAAATTTCACGAATGACATTTACCCTTGATTAAACCAATAAGGAGCAAACCTATGGCTATTGAAAGAACCTTATCTATCATCAAACCTAATGCCGTTAAAAAACAATTGATTGGTGAAATTGAAACCCGTATTAGCCAAGCAAAACTTAACATTATTGCCTTAAAAATGCTTAGATTAACAAAAGAACAGGCAGAAGGATTTTATGCTGAGCACCAAGGTAAATCATTTTTTGATAAGTTGGTTAAATTTATGATATCTGGGCCGATAGTTGTTCAGATTCTCGAAGGCGATAATGCTATTAAGCGTTATCGAGAATTGATGGGACCAACTGATTTATCTAAAGCAGCCACAGGCACTTTACGAGCTGATTTTGCTGACAGTATGACTGAAAATGCCGTACATGGCTCAGATTCTCTAGCCACGGCTGAAAAAGAAATTGCTTATTTTTTTGTTGATAGCGAGATAGTAGGGTAAATCAATATTATTAAATAAATCAAAATAGTGATATAAGCTGTTTTAGCTTGTATTAGTTTTTTTAATGTCATTAATCGAAAGCTACTACATATAACTTTAAGTTATAACCATGTGAGTATTTGTTATTTATTTATTCGATTCTTTGTTGCTAGACTTTAACGGTACATAACATAACCTTGATTGAGGGAGAATCAGAATGAAATTGTTGACTAAATCACTAGCTGTTGTTGCATTAGTAAGTAGTTTGTTAGGTGCAAATTCTGCTTATGCAGATCGCCTTGATGATATTGAGAAACGAGGAGAAATAAAAATAGCGGTATTTGATAGTAATCCGCCATTTGGTTATATTGATGAAAAGACTAATAAAATTGTTGGTCTTGACGTTGATTATGCCAACGAGATAGCAAAAGCATTAAAGGTTAATGTTGAGCTAGTTCCGACTAATCCGGCCAATCGAATTCCGTTATTAACATCCCAAAAAGCCGATTTAATTGTAGCTAATTTTACCGTTACTGATGAAAGAGCAAAAACCGTTGATTTTAGCCTTCCTTATTTTGCGACTGGTCAGAAATTTGTAGCAAAAAAAGGAGTATTGAAATCAGCAGATAATTTGAAAAATCTTCGTATTGGTGCCGATAAAGGTACAGTTATGGAAATTACATTGCGAGAAAAATACCCAACAGCTAAAGTAATTTCTTATGATGATACACCATTTGCGTTTGCAGCATTACGTAATGGTGTTGTGCAGGCAATTACTCAAGATGATGCAAAATTAATCGGCCTATTAGCGAATTTACCAGAAGAACAACGAGCTGTATTTGAAATTTCACCATTTAGTATTACTCAAGAATATCAAGCTGTTGGTATACCAAAAGGGGAAGATCGCTTGAAAGAAAAAGTGAATCAAATTTTATTAACACTAGAAAAAGATGGTGAAGCATTAACGATTTATAATCGTTGGTTTGGACCTGAAACTGCATCAGCGATGCCTCGTGGTGATTTTAAAATTGGTAAAGGTCAGTAGTTATGTATGAGCAATTACTTGAGCCTCGTTATTTATGGTGGTTATGGGATGGTTTTTTAGTTACGTTAGCTATCTCATTGCTGACCATTATATTTTCAACATCACTAGGTTTTTTGCTGGTTATTGCTCAACAAAGTCGAATTAAATTCATTCAAGTTATAGTAATGGGGTATAACGCAATTTTTCGTTATTCTCCGTTATTGCCTCAACTCTTTTTTTGGTATTTTGGTGTGGGTAATTTATTACCAATAGAATTTAAATTATGGTTATTTGAAGAACCGCAAATCCAGTTGCTGTTTTTTTCACTGAAAATGCCATCATTTGAATTTATAATCGGTTTAGTTGGTTTAACTTGTTATTCCAGTGCTTTTATTGCCGAAGAATTTAGAGCGGGTATAGCTGGTGTAAGTCGGGGGCAAGAACAGGCTTCATTGGCATTAGGTTTAACTTGGTGGCAAAGTATGCGATTTATTATTTTGCCACAAAGTTTTCGTATTGCATTTCCGCCTTTAATTGGTCAGTACATGAATATTATAAAAAATTCGTCGTTAACAATGGCCATTGGTGTGTTAGAACTTTCTTATGTATCGCGTCAAGTTGAAACCGAATCATTAAAAACCTTTCAAGATTTTGCTATTGCAACTTTATTATATATTTTGGCGATAGTGATTGTTGGAACTTTGGGTAATATTTATCAAGCAAAACGATTGCAAATAGGTAAGGTGTAATCTTTTATGGAGCTTAAAGGTTTAGAGGTTATTTACCACAATTTCAGTTATATGATGTGGGGAAATTTTCCTGGAGGAATTTTTTTAACGCTGTTAATGAGTTTTGCCGCAATTATATTTTCAAGTTTTTTGGGTATTCTTGCTGGAGTCGGGTTGACTGTTTTAAAAGGAGTTATGCGTTATTTTTTAGTTGGTATACTTGGTTTTTTAAGAGCTATTCCTGTCATTATGCTTATTTTCTGGACTTACTTTCTTCTACCTGTGTTACTTAGTGTAGATGTGCCAGCAATTGCAACGGTAATATTTGCATTATCCTTGATAGGATCTGCATACATTGGACATTCAGTTCATGCAGGTATGATTGCTGTGGCTAAAGAACAATGGCAAGCGGCGTTTTCATTAGGCTTAACTAAAAAGCAAGTTATTATATTTATCATATTACCACAAGCCCTTAAAATGATGTTGCCGTCTTTTGTAAACCAATGGGTATCACTGATTAAAGATACTTCACTGGCTTATATTGTTGGAGTAGCGGAATTTACTTTTATTGCAACCCAAATTAATAATCGTAGTATGATTTATCCAACAGAAATCTTTCTATTTGTTATAGTTGTTTATTTTATCATCTGCGCCTCGCTTGATTTTGCGGTTACGTTTTTCTCAAAACGCCAATTATTTTGCTTTAAATAAAACAATATTCTCATAGGGTATATGGGGGATTTCACTATTTACTTGAATAACGTTCTCTTAATTTATTGATGTAAAATTCGATTGAATCCTTAGCTTTGGGATGTGTTTCAATATAGCTATTAAATATTATTTGTATAAGTCGAAAAAAATGTGGAAGATATATTATTGAATTTTCATGATCACTAATCTTAAAAGATGCATTTTTAAATGTACTAGCTTAAATTAAATCTGAGCTACTACAACTGATTTCTTGAAGAGCAAGTCCCTTCTCATTGCTCATTTTTTAAAGCAATAATAATTATCTCGATTATATCCTATGACTTTACAGGCTTATTGTGCGTACTAAGTTGCTGGTTAATTCTAAAAGCCATAATTTAGGTTTAATGATTTTTCTGTTTGATTCAATTATGACACTCCTAGTTACGTTATAAAATAACGCAAATGTCAGATTAAAACTATTCTTATGAGGTATAGAAATCCAGTTTATTTATATATTTTATGAAAGAGGATAATTCAATAAATTTTCTCATTGTGTTCTAAAATAGAAAAAAAGCACCTTATATTAAGGTACTTTTTATATTATAAAATGTTAAATAATAGAAGATTAACTCATTCCATATTGTTTTAATTTTTTGCGAAGTGTACCGCGGTTGATACCAAGCATATTTGCTGCTCGAGTTTGATTGCCGCGTGTATATTGCATAACCATATCAAGGAATGGATGTTCAACTTCAGCTAACACTAATTCATAAAGATCTGTCGGATCTTCACCATTTAATTGTGATAAATAGTTTTTTAAAGCTTGCTTCACTGAATCACGCAATGGCTTTTGTGTTATTTGGTCTTGAGAATTTACAGTTGTAAATTTAAGTGCTGCAGCTGTAACGCGTTGTTCTGACATAGTATTCTTAACTCTTTGGGTTGTTTCTAATTTTACTAAAAAATGCTTTTAGAGTGTTTACTTGCTCACTTGTATTGCTAAGTACACTAAATAAGCGCCTGAATTGATCGCTGTCAGCATAATTCTTGGTGTACCAATTTACATGCTTTCTGGCAATCCTTAATCCTTTGTATTCTCCATAGAATTGATAAAGATCATCAAGATGTGATAGTACAACTTGTTCTACTTCATCAATACTTTTGTTTTTCTGTAACTGTCCATGTGTTAAATAGAATGCAATTTCTTCAAATATCCAAGGTCGCCCTTGTGCCGCTCGCCCGATCATTATAGCATCAGCCTGCGTATATTGAAAAACATCTTTTGCCTGTTCAGGTGTACAAATATCTCCATTAGCAATTACAGGAATTGTAACATTTTCTTTAACTGCTCTAATAGAGTCATATTCAGCGACACCGTTGAATAAGCAAGCACGTGTTCTTCCGTGAATAGTAATTGCCTTTATACCACAATCCTGTGCAATTTGTGCGATTTCTATGCAATTTCTATTTTCTTTATTCCATCCAGTCCGCGTTTTTAATGTTACCGGAACATCAACTGCACCGACAACTTTCTGCAAAATTTTTTTAATAAGTTCCGGATACTGCATTAAAGCAGATCCAGCCAATTTTCTATTGACCTTTTTAGCCGGACATCCCATATTAATGTCAATCAACTGAGCACCGTGTTTGACATTAAATTCAGCAGCTTTAGCCATTTCGTCGGGATCAGAACCGACAATTTGTACTGCACGAATACCAACATCATCACTCGCTATCATTCGCATAGCTGATTTATCGGTATGCCAAACATCAGAATTTGCTAAAAACATTTCTGAAACAGTCATACCAGCACCAAATCGATGACATAGATTACGAAATGGTTTATCACTTATTCCAGCCATTGGTGCAGCAATTAAATTATTCTTTAATTTTAGTTCACCAATGCTAAGTAAATTAAAGTCGGCTATATTACGCATTTTTTTTCAAACTTAAAAGGGGGTAGCGTTAATTTTTTTTATTTTTTTTACCAGTGATACAACACCACTCGTCAAGTTCAACCACTGGATCTAATTTAAAATTGGGTTGGTAAGCCATGCAAACACTTGATGATTGGGTAGTTAAAATACCAGATAAACCTAGTTTACCTTCAGGTTTTACTAATTTACTTATATGTGGTTCAAGCTCTTTTAATGGTCCAGCTAAAATATTGGCAACAACTATATCTGCTTGCAAATTGTCTGGGATCTCTTTTGATAAATAAAGCTCTAGTCTTTCACTGACATCATTACGCTGTGCATTGTCACGGCTAGCTTGAATGGCTTGAGGATCGATATCAATACCGATTACTTGTTTTGCACCTAATTTTAGTGCAGCAATTGCCAAAATACCAGATCCACAACCATAATCGATAACTAATTTATCTTTAAGGTCTAAATTATCAAGCCAAGTTAAGCATAATGCCGTGGTTGGGTGAGTACCTGTGCCAAATGCTAATCCAGGGTCTAACATAACATTAACAGCATTAGTGTCGGGCACGTCACGCCAACTAGGACAAATCCAAAGTCGCTCACCAAATTTCATAGGATGAAAGTTGTCCATCCATTCACGTTCCCAGTCTTTATCTTCTAATTGTTCAATTTTATAAGAATATTGTTCAAGATTTAATATTGCTCTTAATTCATCGATATCTGTTTGAGCATCATAAAGCCCAATCACATCGGTATTACCCCAAAGTTTAGTTTCGCCGGGTAATGGTTCAAAGACAGGCGTGTCAAAGGTATCTTGAAAAGTGACTGATACAGCACCAGACTCCTCTAATTGTTCGCTAATTTGTTCAGCAAGATCGTTGGTTGTATTAATTTTGAGTTGAATCCAAGGCATAATTCTTCCTTTTATTGTCAAACATATTGGCTATAATAAAAATAATAAATCCAATAGTTAAAGAGGGGACTATTGGGTGTAGTGATAATAATTTAATATTATAACTTGCCAATAATGTATAACTTATAGCTCCTGTAAGCATTGAGCAAAGAGCACCAGTAGCATTAGCTTTTTTCCAATATAATCCAAGTACTAACGGCCATAAAAAGACAGCTTCAAGTCCACCAAAAGCGAGTAAATTTAGCCAAATAATCATATCAGGCGGGGTCCATGCTGCCCAAATAAGTAACCCACCAAAAATAAAAGTGATAGTGACCGAAATCCGAGTAAGAAACTTATCACTGAAATTAATATTAGTTTTGATGCTTAAAAACAGATCTTTGATGATAACAGATGATACTTGTAATAATTGAGCATTAATGGTGGACATAATAGCGGCAAGTGGAGCAGCTAAAAAGATTCCAGCAGCAAAAGGTGGTAATACATTTATAATTAATGTCGGTACTATTTGATCAGGAATGGTTAAATCGCTAATAATAGCACGCCCTAAAGCACCAGATAAATGCATAGTTAGCATAATAACAGTAACGACAATGGTGCCAAGAATAATTCCTTGATGTACTGCTTTGCTATCTTTATAGGCCATACAACGAACAGCAGTATGAGGTAAGCCAACCACACCAAAACAAACTAATATCCAAAATGAAGCCATGAACGGAAAGTCCATAAAGTCATTAGGTCCTTGTGGTGTTAAAAGAGCAGGGTCAATTTTTATTAGCTGATCAATTATTGCAGTGATTCCACCACCTGCATAGATAATAGCACCAAGTAATAATATAGCACCTATGATCATCACTAACCCTTGAAAAGCATCATTTAATATACTGGCTCGAAAACCGCCAAATGCGGTATAAATAACCGTACCAATACCAAATATTAATAAGCCCGTATGATAAGGTATACCTACTGATGATTGTAGTAAGCGAGCCCCACCAACAAACTGTACTGTCATTGCGCCGATAAAGGCAACGACAAGGGTAATACTTGCTAGCCAAACAATAGTTTTACTTTTATAGTGAGCATAAAGCATATCACTTAACGTTATAGCATCATATTTACGAGCTAAAATGGCAAATTTTTTGCCTAGAATACCAAGCGAGAGTAATACAGTTGGAACTTGGATCATCGATAATAGCACCCAACCAAGGCCAAATTTATAAGCAGCACCAGGACCACCAATAAACGAGCTGGCACTAATATAAGTTGCGGCTAGTGTCATGGCGAGTAAAAATCCTCCCATGGTGCGATTACCGATAAAATAATCAGTAAATTGATTTACTTTTTTGCGTTTTACATAAGCATAAATTGATAATGCGAATACAAAAACAAGATAGATGACAAGCGGTACAATAATATCTAAATGCATGTTAGATCACTTAGTTTGTTCTAATGAGAAATTTTTAAATTGAAATTTTACAACTAACCAGCAAAGTAATATAAAACCGATAGGCACCATAATGCAAGATAGTTCAAACCACAATGGAAGACCTAAAAATCCTATTTTGTCGTTAATACAGTATGCACAAACGATCCATCCAAGAAGATAAATAAAAGTTAGTAATAAAGAAAGTTTAGCCTCTTTATTTGCTTGTTTATATCGAGCATCCATATTGATTTATTCAAAATTAAGGGTGGTTTAGAGTAAAAGAAAGCATTGAACTTAGCAAGTATATTGCGATTTATGCAATATTATATTTTAAATATATCAATTTTAGCAATATTAAAAGTATTATATAGTGTTTTATTGTTGATTATGAATACCTAAACTCTTGGAGAGAAAAATGTCAAACTATTTTAATACATTGAATTTGCGTGAAAAATTAGAACAATTAGGTCAATGTCGTTTTATGGCTCGTGATGAATTTGCATCAGAAGCTAATTTTTTGAAAGGTAAAAAAATTGTAATTGTTGGTTGTGGAGCACAAGGTCTTAACCAAGGTCTAAATATGCGAGATTCAGGTTTAGATATATCTTATGCATTACGTAAAGAAGCTATTGCTGAAAAACGCGCATCATGGAAGAAAGCAACTGAAAATGGTTTTAAAGTAGGAAGTTATGAAGAATTAATTCCAGCAGCAGATCTTGTTATCAATTTGACTCCTGACAAACAACATTCTGCCGTTGTTCAAGCTATTCAACCGTTGATGAAAAAAGGCTCTGCGCTTGGCTATTCTCACGGATTTAATATTGTTGAAGTAGGAGAAAAGATTCGCTCTGATATTACAGTAGTGATGGTAGCCCCTAAATGCCCTGGTACTGAAGTTCGTGAAGAATATAAACGAGGTTTTGGTGTGCCGACACTAATTGCAGTTCATCCAGAAAACGATCCAAAAGGTGAAGGGCTAGCAATTGCTAAAGCATGGGCAGCGGCAACAGGCGGACATCGTGCAGGTGTTTTACAGTCGTCATTTGTTGCCGAAGTTAAGTCAGATTTAATGGGTGAACAAACAATCCTTTGTGGAATGTTACAAACAGGATCATTACTTTGTTTTGATAAGCTAGTGGCAGATGGTGTTGATCCTGCTTATGCATGTAAATTACTCCAATTTGGTTGGGAAACGATCACTGAGGCGCTAAAACAAGGTGGAATTACTTTAATGATGGATCGTTTATCAAATCCAGCTAAATTGAGAGCAAATGCTTTAGCAAAAGAATTAAAAGTGATCATGACGGATCTTTATCGTAAACATATGGACGACATTATATCAGGTGAGTTTTCGTCAACTATGATGAAAGACTGGGCAAATGATGATGCGAACCTTCTTAAATGGCGTAAAGAAACAGGTGAAACCGCCTTTGAAAAAGCTGCTGACTATCAAGGTAAAATTGATGAACAAGCTTACTTTGATCAAGGCGTTGTTATGGTTGCAATGGTTAAAGCCGGTGTTGAACTTGCCTTCGAAACTATGCTTGAATCTGGTATTTTAGCTGAATCAGCTTATTACGAATCATTACATGAGTTACCACTTATTGCTAATACTATTGCACGTAAACGTTTGTATGAAATGAATGTTGTTATTTCTGACACAGCTGAGTATGGCAACTATCTATTTGCTAATGCCGCTGTACCACTATTAAAAGAAAAATTTATGCCAATGTTACAAGCTGGCGATTTAGGTAAAGCGATCCCTGAAGGTAGTGTTGATAATGCACAATTACGCGATGTGAATGAAGAAATCCGTAATCATCCAATTGAAACAATCGGTCGTAAATTACGTAGTTACATGACTGATATGAAACGCATCAATGTTGCAAGCTAAATAGCTATTTATAATTATAAAAAAGGTGCTGAAAAGTACCTTTTTTTGTATCTAAAAATTGAATTTATTGTAAAAAACTTTCAGGTAAGTATATGTTTCAGTATAAAATGATTAGATCTAAAAGGATCTAATTTAGATCCAATTTATATTTTTTTGATCCTTTCACTTTATAATTAAATTTTTTAAAAATTATATAATTAAATTATTTTTATTTTAACTTTTTATTTATTTTTTATGTAATTTATGTTATCTTTTTGACCAATTTTAAATCAAATGATAAGGGTAACATATTAATGAAAATGACTTTTCGACCAACTGATTGTTGGCGATGGTATTTTGATAGCGAATACGATAGTTTAATGCTTGAAGTTTCATCTGAAATGTTATTTCGTTCTTGTTATCCAAGTAAAATGTTAGTTCCTGATGTTTTTGGTGAGTTTCCATTTTCTGTTAGTGACGCAACGTCTTATTATCAATTTTATAATAGTTGTCAGTTACTTAATTTGACAGATTCACAAAAGATTGAACTAGCTATTAACGCTATTGTTGCAGCTAATTTTTTAAAGCCTCAAATGCCTAAAAGTTGGTATTTTTCACAACAACCAATGTTATACAAGCCCAAAATAGCTGATATTGTTGAGGTAATTTTACAAGAAGATGGACAAAAGGTTTGTTTAATGGTCGTTGAAGCAGGGGAAAATGCATCTCTTTGTATTATTGCACAAGCTTCATTTATTGCAATGAATAAAACGTTTGTGTTTTCTGAAGCAATTAAAGTAATGAATGATAGATTAATATCTGTAGAGAAAAAATTTACTGAACAAAAGCTGACTTCAGATAATTTTGAATTTAAGGCTATTTCTTAAGTAATTTAATGGTAATATCTCCTTTAGGCACACAACTACAGGCTAAAATTTTATTATTTCGCCTAATAGCAGCTTGTGTTAATGCCTCTACTTCACCTTGTTTTAATTCAACTAGACAACGTCCACATATACCTGCACGGCAAGAATAAGGTAATGCTATTTTATGTTGTTCTAACTGCTCTAAAATAGTTTGCTTATTATTACCTTTAATTATTTGATTTTCAAAATTTATTGTACAAACTTTTGCTTCAGTTTTTATTTCTGTTGGAAAGGTTTTAATATAATTTTTAGCTGGTTGCCGTTCCAATACTTCAATTTTATCGTGAACTGAAATTGTTCCATGATTTCGGGCTATCATATTCATACCAAAATCAATTTCACCTTGCTTATCGGCTCTAAAGTAACGTAAGGTTTTAATTGGTTCATTATCAGCTAAGGATGTTGCAGATTTTATATTCATTGTCGTTATAACACAGCGACTACAAGGTTTAACAATATCAAAAATCACATTGCCAATTTTTATTGTTTTCCAGCCATCTTCCGCAAAAGGTAGTGCTCCTTGAATAACAATATTTCCACGAAATTGTCTAATATCGAGTTTTTCAAGGCATTGTTGTTGTAAATAATCAAATGAAGCTTTATTTAATAACAAATAAGGATAACCATCAGCAAAACTAACAGGAATTTCAGGATAGCGTTTGGTTCGACGAGTTAATTGTTGACCAACCCATCTTAATTGTACATCTTTATGCAAAATTTGACTGAAAAATTGATTGACTCTTATAGGGGCAATTAATGAAGTAAAATGATTACCCCAAATTTCAGTAGGCTCATAATTCAACGAAAACTCATCAAGATTAAATATTATCATTTCTGTTGGAGATAGCGAAATATGTACTTCGTTTTTTACTATGAATGTTTTGAATTTCAGGAGCTCAGGGTGTTGTCTTGCCGTGATAAAAGTGCCATCGGGTTCACTAAGCATCAATATACGGTCATGCTCAAAGCCTCCATCGACAGTATTAGCCTTTGTTAATTGTATCCCTTGCATCGATTTGATTGGGTAGATGTATAGTTGATTGACGAAAATCATAATATCTTAAATAGATTATAAATGTTCTGATAATTATATACTTAATTACCCATATCTTATAGTTTTTAGATTTAACAAATGGAATGAATAAGTTAAGGCATATCAGCATAACTCGGTATAGCTTATTTCAGTAATGTAATACAATACTTTGCCATTAGGGGTGATAACGGCTATTTCATCATCAACTTTATGACCTATTAATGCTTTTGCTACAGGGCTATTAATCGATATCCAATTTTTTTTAGGATCAAATTCATCGCTACCAACAATACGGTAAATATGTAAATTACCAGATTCATCTTCCAATTTTACCCATGCGCCAAAAAATACTGTACCTTTTTGTTTTGGATGTGGTTCAACAATTGTTAATGTTTCTAGTCGCTTGGTAAGAAAACGTATACGCCGATCAATTTCGCGTAATCTTCTTTTTCCATAAATATATTCTGCATTCTCACTACGATCTCCGAGGGCTGCTGCATCTGATACAGCTTGTGTAACGCGAGGTCTTTCCTCTTTCCATAAATATTTCAATTCACGATTAAGGTTCAAATAACCTTCTCTTGTTATATAATTATTCTTTCGCATATTTTCATTCCCTATAGTAATCTTTATTTTTCGAGTAAAAACTCGATATTTCTTTATTAAAATATATTGTTCGAGTAAAAGCTCGACATTTATTTAATAAAATTTATTCTATTTTTTAATATTTATCAAAATAAAGTTAAATAATATTTAAAAATCAACATTAAAATGATATTATTTTTTTCATTGCTTGTGTTGTGTTTTTTTATTTTATTCTTGGAATATCTCTTGCTCAATAAGTAATTAAGTTAATTATATCGCATAAATAAGTTTAATTTCGCAATTATACAATAATAAAATAAATAAGTTGTTATTATTATCACCATTAGGAATGAATATGACTACACGGAAAGAGCCAATTTGGGGTCTAGTTTGTCTTATTAGTTTTTTTTCAACTAAATCTTTAGCATTATCGGCTGTTACTGCAAATCCTATTAATGGAAATAGTCCTCGTTTTATTAGTTCAATTGAAAATAATATTCAATCCAATAAAGCATTTAATTATTTTGGTGTCATCTATAATGGAAACACCTATTTTTATACAGGTGATTTGAACACAGCATTAGGCTCAGATGTTTCAACTAAAACTCCTGAAAGTTTAGGTTTATTAGCAGCAATTAAACAACCAGAAAGCTCTGAGGTTATAGATGTTGATGGTGATGGAGATATTAAATTATCAGAGGACAAGGATAACCCAGTTTCGTTGGAATGGTATTACGAAGACGAAAATAATAAAGAAGTTAAATTAACAGACGATCAAACAAAAACGACATTTGAAAAATTAGTAAAAAGTGGTATTTATCCTTATATTAAAGTTAGTGGTGGGGTAGCATTAACTACAAAATACGGAGTTCCAAATTTTCAAAATTACCCAGATAGTAAGATTGCTATAACAAAAACACCTTATCGAAATTTTAATGTACAAGTAGGTGGTGAAGCTATCAAATATGCTAGTCCACATATGCTTTATAGTGCTCCAGCTTATTCTTGGGGGGATAGATCTGTTTTTGATTGGGTAGACTGGAATGGTTTTGTAGCACAAAATGATTATTTAAATAATTTCCCTTCAGTTGGTGCAAATGGTCTCTTTTTCTATTTAATTACCGAGAATATTGATAATTCATTAAGCACAACAAAATGGATCGTAAGAACATCGGATCCTGATAAAGGAGCACCTGGCGCAATTACAGCGACAGTTACAAAGTCAGAGGCTCCAAGAGCAGTAGTTGTAGGTGGTTTTAAGGCTTATGATGCGAAAAATATGGTTCTGGTTACGTTAAAAGGTCCTGATTCCTCATCTAAAGGTGCTAATCGAGCTACAGCGCCCAAAGCGAATTTACCTGTTGATATTGAGATAATAGGCGAAACCAAACAAGGCGTAATGCTTAGTTACAGTTTCCGGATAACTAAATGGTTTATCAATAGAGGAGAATATATTGATACATATCAAGAGCAAAAAGATTGGTGTAGAAGTTTAGGTGAATATAAATTAGCATCGCTCAGAGAGTTGAGTAATGCTAACTTTCTGCTTCATCAAGATAAATATGGTAATAATCCTGATAACTACTACAAAAGAGCCGTACATGGGGGATTAATTACTGAATGGGGGGGATTAGCGTATTTTCAAGGTGATAATTTTTATAACCCAACTTATGGTTGGACTAGCGATTATTCAATTTCTACAGGTGATCCTATTTATATTAATATGAATGATGCTGCATTTAATGGTGATAGAGGTCCTGAGCATCAGTATTATGCATTATGTAGTTCTAAATAAAGAAGTTAAATTTATGGTTAGCTTTATTTAATGTTAGCCAATCGAAAAATATCCCAATAACTAGCAGTTATAATTTTTAGGGAGGAGATAAAAGGCTCAGAATTGCAACAGAAACAAGGATAGGTATATAATCACTACTTTGCTTAAAATTGTTAAAAATACCATGATGAATAAACAAATTAGCCATATTATAGCTGGTGAGCTGACCGTAAAATCAGAACAAGTTCTAGCGGCGATTCAATTATTAGATGAGGGCAGTACCGTTCCTTTTATTGCTCGTTATCGAAAAGAGGTGACAGGTGGGCTTGATGATACCCAATTACGTACTCTTGATAGTCGATTGAGCTATTTGCGTGAACTTGAAGATCGCAAGCAAACGATTTTAAAGTCAATTGAAGAACAAGGTAAATTGACATTAGAATTAAGTAACAGTATTACACAAACGCTTAGTAAAACTGAACTTGAAGATCTCTATTTACCATATAAACCTAAACGCCGAACTCGGGGTCAAATTGCCATTGAAGCAGGGCTTGAACCATTAGCTGACGACTTATGGCAAAATCCCATACTTGACCCAGTAATTGAAGCCGAAAAATATATCAATTCCGACAAAGGTATTACTGATACAAAATCAGCAATGGATGGAGCTCGTTACATTTTGATGGAGCGCTTTGCCGAAGATGCAGCATTATTAGCAAAAGTGCGTCATTATCTTTGGAATAATGCTCATTTAGTTTCGCAAGTGGTGAGTGGTAAAGAGGAAGAAGGAGCTAAGTTCCGAGACTATTTTTCACAAAGCGAGCTGATTTCTAAAATACCATCTCATCGTGCATTAGCAATGTTTAGAGGGCGAAATGAAGGCTTTTTACAACTCTCCTTAAATGCTGATCCGCAATTTGAACAAGCGCCTAAAGAGAGTTATTGTGAACAAATTATCACTGAATATCTAGGCGTCCATTTTAATGAACAGCCAGCAGATAAATGGCGCAAAGCTGTGATTAATTGGACATGGCGCATTAAAATTCTGATGCACATGGAAACCGAATTAATGACAACATTACGTGAGCGAGCAGAGGAAGAAGCGATTAATGTATTTGCTGCCAACTTGCATGATATGTTAATGGCTGCTCCAGCAGGTATGAAAGTTACTATGGGCATGGATCCCGGTTTAAGGACGGGTGTAAAAATAGCTGTTGTTGATGCAACAGGTAAATTAGTTGCGACTGAAACGATTTATCCTCATACAGGGCAGGCAGATAAAGCAGCTATGGTTATTGCCGCACTTTGTATTAAATATCAAGTTGAATTAGTGGCCATTGGTAATGGTACTGCTTCGCGCGAAACTGAACGTTTTTATCTTGATGTTCAAAAGAAATATCCAGAAGTGAAAGCACAAAAAGTAATTGTAAGCGAAGCAGGTGCCTCGGTTTATTCTGCATCAGAACTAGCAGCGCAAGAATTTCCTGATTTAGATGTATCTATTCGTGGTGCAGTATCAATTGCACGTCGTTTACAAGATCCATTAGCAGAGCTTGTTAAAATAGATCCTAAATCGATTGGGGTGGGGCAATATCAACATGATGTTAGCCAAACTCAGTTAGCAAAAAAACTTGATGCTGTTGTTGAAGATGGTGTTAATGCGGTTGGTGTGAATTTAAATACTGCTTCGATGATGTTACTTGCTCGTATTGCTGGACTTAATAAAGTAATAGCCCAAAATATAATTAATTGGCGTAATGAAAATGGACAATTTACGGATCGTAAACAATTATTGAAAGTGGCTCGCTTAGGTCCTAAAGCATTTGAACAGTGCGCTGGATTTTTACGTATAATGGATGGTAAAAATCCTCTTGACGCATCGGCCGTTCATCCAGAAGCTTATCCAGTTGTAGAACGAATTTTAGAAAAAAATCACAAATCTTTAAAAGAAATTTTAGGTGATACAAACTATTTAAAATCACTTAAAGCAATCGATTACGTAGATGATCATTTTGGTGTGCCAACAGTTACAGATATTATCAAAGAGCTTGATAAACCTGGTCGTGATCCAAGACCTGAATTTAAAACTGCGCAGTTTGCTGATGATATAGAAACGATGGAAGACCTAAAAATAGGTCTGATTATGGAAGGATCTGTTACTAATGTAACTAATTTTGGTGCGTTTGTTGATATTGGTGTGCATCAAGATGGTTTAGTGCATATTTCAGCTTTATCAGATAAGTTTGTTGATGATCCAAGAACAGTGGTAAAAGCTGGTGATATAGTCAAAGTTAAAGTGATAGAAGTTGACATTCCACGAAAACGTATCGCTTTATCAATGCGATTAGATGATCCTGCTGCGCCAAAAACTGATAATCGAAAATTCATTAATGAACGTTCGGTTAACAATACTAAAAAACAACATTCATCTTCAATGACTAATAATGTCATGGGAAATGCATTTGCAACTGCATTTAAAAAGAATAAATAATATTTTTCTAGTTTAAGGGACAATTGTCCCTTTTCTGCATTTAAAACCATTTAGTTAAAGCTATCTAATAGTGATCTATTCAATATAGAACTGAACCATATAATTAAAGCCAACTCAGGTTTATCTTTTTTACTTAATGTAATAATATTATCAGTTATGATATAAAGTATTATTAATATTATATAATTCTATTGTAAATATCCTTAAACAAGCAGCATAATTTCTACTTGAATCTTGACTAAGTTTGAAGTATTTACACATTGGTATAAATTATCTGTTATTTATTGATACTTAAAAGTAACAAGTTATTACCATTACAAATAAACATTAGGTAATATAATATGTTGTAGGCTATGCTGTTTTAACTGTTCTGCAAACTGTTCTACTTCAGGCCTACTGGCGGATGGCCAGTTTTTAGCGATACCACGTACACCATGATTATGAAAAGCATTAATTCTTATTTGAATATTGGGATCTAAATCAATTAAAAATTTGGCAATATTTTTAGCATTAACTTGTAGATCTGTTTGATTAGGAATAATTAAAAGTCTTACCTCATATAGTTTTTTTATTTTTGCCAGATAGTTAATCGTTTCTTTTACTCGTTGATTGTCTCTTCCCGTTAACTTTTTATGCACATCATTATCCCAAGCTTTGAGATCAATCATTGCGCCATCCATCACATTTTCTACTTTTTGCCATCCTGTTTTAGTTAAATAACCATTGCTATCAATAAAACAGGTAAGGTGCTTTAAATCGTTAGATTGTTTGATAACATTGAATAGCTCTTTAATAAAGGGTAACTGCATTGTTGCTTCTCCACCACTTATGGTAATACCATTTAAAAACGGTAGATATTTCCGGATAGTGATTAAAATATCATCTACACTATATCTATAAGTCATTGGTGATGAAGAATGCTTACAAGTATTAATACAAGTATCGCATTGCTGACAATTTGAAGTTTGCCATATAACTTTATTGTTACTAAAACTTAATGCTTTGTGTGGACAAGTATCAACACATTGACCACAATCCTTGCACAATGATATCGTATAAGGATTATGGCAGTTTAAACAACGAAAATTACATCCTTGTAAAAATATAACTAGTCGATTACCAGGTCCATCTACACAAGAAAAGGGTAAAAGCTTATTAACGATTGCCCATGACTTGCTCATGACTAATTACTCGTGGTTTTCGACATAAATAACTATTATTTTCGGTATCGTCGGCAGCCTCAGCTCCTAAGAAAGTAGTATTAATTCGTGAGCCTTCTTTTTTATATCTTTTAATATCAGATAATCTCACCATATAACCTGTAACTCGAACAAGATCATTACCACTGATATTGGCAGTAAATTCACGGAAACCAAATTTGAAAGCAGCTTTACAAATTTGTAGCAAGGCTAGGGGATTATTTTTTATGGTCTCATCAATTGTTAAAATATCACTAATACCCGAAGTGAAATACTGGTGATGTTTATACAGTGCCATAATATGAGTGACAGGATCGGGTTCTTGCCCATATGGTATTCTTAATCCAGGTGTTGTTGCTCTATCTATACTAATGCCTGATTGTGAATGTAGCATTGCTTTCCCTTTCCAAGCATAATCTATTGTATGGTTATTAATAAACTTAGCAATTAATTGTGTAATAGTTAATGCAAGTTCATTAGCTTGTTCATTAAAACCATAACGTCCAGCTAAATTTGCTTTTTCTTGCAAGATATTGACGGCTTCAGCCATTCCAAATATACCAAACATTGGAGCAAATCGTTTTGGATCAATTAAACCTTCTTCAACTAAAAAACTGCTATTAAAAAAGTTTGATTTATTGTAAAGAAAGTTTGACCTTGCTTGAATAAGATTGAGCTGCAATTGACAATAGTGGGGTAAGATATTTGACAGAAAGTCTTCTATATTTTTACTGCGTATCGCAACTTCTTTTAAATTGATTCGTGAAAGCGTGCTTCCCCCTCCAGCTACTGGTAGTGAATTATAGCAACTTACAACACCGTAACCTTGGTTATCAAAATCTTTTTGAATCATATTGTTGTTTGCAATATGAGGTTTGCTTGTTTCACAAATATTTTCAATTGCCACTAATAATAATGATTCTGGTGTAATGTCTTCATCATAGATAAAGGTTAAATTTGGAGCAACTTGTTTGAGTTCTCTATCTATACGCAAGATTACCCGACAGATAATATTATCGGTTGGTCCAATGTTTGCATGCATAAATGCATCAGGTAAATTACGATCAAGCATGATCCAAAAATGCTTTAATCGCTGATAAATCTCATCTTCAGTAAGATTACCAACGTAAGGAAGTAAAATTTGATCTAAGCATCCTAAATAAACAGGCATACCAGTTACTGAAGGAACATGATGATAGATGATGATAAGCAAATTTAATGCATCATTAAATGTTTCAGCTGGATTAAGTTCTAGCCACTGTGATCCTTGTTTTAAAAATTTTACATAATCAGGTAAAACATAACGAGGTTTATAAGGTGCGTGACCTTCGTACATATCACAAATAACGCGGTCATTTAAAGCTTGTTGTGTTTCTTCATCCAGATCTACATAAGGTAAATTATTTTCTGCTGCTAAGGTGAGCAAATTTGATTTTTGTTTGGGTGACAAATTGGGGTCTGTCACAATATTATAACAACTTTGTTGAAATTCGGTCATGCTCATAATTATCTCAATATTTATTTCTCAATAATAAATTGTTTTGGTTCATAATCAGACGCAGTAATTGGCGAATGGTTCTCAAAATACTGTTTTACTACATCGGCATCGCGATAACCCGTATCAACGTAAGTCGGTGATGTATTAGTTATTGGATAGCCATCTCCACCAGCGGCTAAAAAGTCAAGTGTAGCAACGCGATAGTTTTTTTGTAAATCGATCGGTTGATCATTAATTTTTACATCTTCAATATTGTTCCCATTTCTTGTTAGGTTTATATTTTTCAAATGTGCATACCCACCCGAACCTTGCTTTTTACTTAATGCAACTTTTAGATAATCAATTAATTCATTGCCAGTTAATTCGAAATAAACCACACTGTTACCAAAAGGTTCTACTTTTAAAATATCACGATAAGTAATATCACCTTCAATTAATGAGTCACGAATCATCCCCCCAGACATAATGCCAACGTTTGCATTAGTTTTTTCAACAAAAGCACTGAGTAAAAGTTGTCCCATATTGCTTTGTTGGTATCTAACAACATCTCGATTACCTTCTAATCGTCCTTTTAACTCGCCACTTTTCACTAACAACTGCTGTTTACCTAATTCTTGATAAGGTCTTAAATTTTCAAGTAAGGATTTATCTTGAGGAATTTCTTGCGTGTAATATTCAAGGCGTTTGGTACTGTTACCATTATCAACCTCTTTTTTAAGGTTAATAGGAATTAATTGGTAATTTTTTAACGTGATTTTGCCATTTAAAAAGACAAAATCTCCACGTCCAACATATTTCCCCCATTCGTGGGCCTGCACAATCCATGTGCCATTTTGTTGATCTGGCGCACAAGGTGTACCTGGTACATATTCGGTAATACGTTTATTAGGACTAGCCATACACACAGGGTTTTGTGAGTGTCCTCCCACTATCATATCTAAATCGCCGGCCTGTAAATTTCTGGCTAATTCAACATCACCCAGTGCCATTGAGCCATGTTCACCATTTTCATAATGCCCCATATGAGTGACAGCAATAATCATGTCAGGGTGTTCATTATCTTTTAACTGTTTAATTATTTTTTGTGCTTCGGGTAAGGTTTGTCGAAATTCGACGCCTTCCGTATTTTTGGGTGAAGCAAGAAAAATAGTATCGTCAGTGGTTAAACCAAACACAGCAACTTTAATACCATTCAAATCAAACATTTTATAGGCATCAAATACACGTTTATCTGTGCCTTTAAAGTAAGTGTTTGCCGATAAAAAAGGAAATTTTGCCCATTTCTGTTGCTCACGAATAATAGTCAAAGGATGATCAAACTCATGATTACCCACAGCCATAGCATCGTAACCAACCGCATTCATGCCAATAAAATCAGGTTTGGCTTGCTGTACATCAGATTCAGGGACACCAGTATTAATATCACCACCTGATAGCAGCAGTAATTTCCCTCCTTTTGCTGTAACTTCTTTTCGAATTTCATCTACTACGGTTTTTTGAGCAGCAAGCCCATACTCACCAATATCATTTTGCCAAAAACGGCCGTGGTGGTCATTGGTATGCAAAATAGTAAATTGATAAGACTTGTCTTTTTCTAAAGTTGGAACTGATGAGCTTTTTGTGGAAACAGCGGCCATGCAAGAGGCTGAAAATAGCCCCATACAAACAAGTAATGATAATTTTTTATTAAACTGATAATAGTACATGGTATCTCCTAAATCCTTATATAACAGCTATTATCCTGTAATCACCTTGTAAATAAGTTGTGGCTCAGTTGCGTTATCACTAATGGTAATATTGTCATATAATTTTTGCTTGATAGTATCAAGCTTATCAGTATTGGCGTGTATCGTTAATAAAACTTCACCTTCAGTAACTTTGTCACCTACTTTTTTATGTAACACGATTCCAACAGCGGGATCAATAATATCTTCTTTGGTTGCGCGACCAGCACCTAATTGCATTGCAGCGATCCCGATTTGATCTGCGATAATTTTTGATACATAACCTGACTTAAGGGCTGGTAGGGCAATTTGGTAAGGTGCACTAGCCAATTTTTCAGGATGATCAACGACCGAACTATCACCGCCTTGTGCTTCAATTAGGGTTTTAAACTTCTCGATAGCTTTACCATTTTTAATGACTTCTTGAAGTTTTATTCTGGCTTCTTCTAATGTTTTTGCTTTATCGGCAAGTACAACCATTTGACTACCTAATGTTAAAACCAGTTCGGTTAAATCGGCTGGACCATGACCTTTTAACGTATCAATTGCTTCTTTTACTTCAAGAGCATTACCAATTGCAAAACCAAGAGGTTGAGACATATCCGAAATAATTGCCATGGTTCTACGGCCAATTTGATTACCAATATTTACCATTTCATGGGCTAATTTTTCTGAATCGGCCATATCTTTCATTAGCGCACCATCACCTGTTTTAACATCAAGAACGATGGCATCAGCACCCGCTGCCAATTTTTTACTCATAATTGAACTTGCAATAAGAGGAATAGAGTTAACAGTACCTGTTACATCACGTAACGAATAAAGTTTCTTGTCTGCTGGGGTTAAATTGCCTGATTGACCAATAACTGCAAGGCCTTTATTATTAACTTGATTAATAAAATCTTGTTTACTTAATTCAATTTTAAAATCAGGAATCGATTCAAATTTATCTGTGGTGCCGCCCGTGTGACCAAGCCCTCGTCCAGACATTTTTGCTACTGGAACATCTAAAGCTGCTACTAAAGGAGCTAGAACTAATGTTGTAGTGTCACCTACACCGCCAGTTGAATGTTTATCAACTTTAATGCCTTTGATTGAAGACAGATCAACAGTATCGCCAGAATACATCATCGCCGAGGTTAAATCTGCGCACTCTTTGGAAGTCATACCTTGATAATAAATTGCCATTAATAAAGCACTAACTTGATAATCGGGGATAGTTCCATTGGTATAATTAGTGATAAAAAATTGGATTTCATCAGTGGTTAATACATTGCCGTCACGTTTTTTTTCTATAATATCTACAAATCTCATTACTATCCTCTCTTACTATCAATAAATAAAATTAGTGTATTGCTTTGTTTATACAAAATAAATTTTAAGTCCTAATTATTATTTTTTATTGTTAAAAAATAATGTTAATCAAGATCACTTGGTGAAAAAGACCAAGGTAATAATTCTCCAACTGTTGTTTCTTGAATTTTTCCCTGCATGTTGGTCAAAATAACAGGCATATCTTTAGCGCAAAACTCACTAATAACTTGACGGCAAGCTCCACATGGTGAAATAGGCCCATCAGTATCTCCAATTACCACCAATTTTTTAAATTTTGTTTTACCTTCAGAAACCGCTTTAAAAATTGCCGTTCTTTCGGCACAATTTGCTAGTCCATAAGATGCGTTTTCAATATTACAACCTAAAATTGCTTCATCATCTTCAGTAATTAGCACGGCACCAACCTGAAATTTAGAATAAGGTACATAAGCTTTAGAACGGGCTGTTTTAGCAAGTTCAATCAGTTTTTCAATTTTCATATTAATAATCCTTTTGGCCGTAATAAATCTAACTAAATTTTAGGTTGAGAGTTAACAGGAGACTGCAAATCTATCTTATAAACACCAAAACCAGATGTATCTGTATCGATAAAATGAATAGGGTATAGTGAATGTTTCTCGATATAGGTTTTAGCTTCATCTGTTGGTGATGATTCAAAGCGAATATCTAATTTTGTGTTACTAATAATTGGAGAAATTTGCCAATTATTGTCGATGGTAACATTCGTTATACTATATTTTTGGGTAGTATTGGTAATATAGGCTGAAAGAATTACTCTTAGATCGTCAGGAGAATTAAATTTGACATTTTTTTCACCAGTACCTGGAAATATACCACTATAAGCACGATAATTATTGGTGGCAATTAAGAATTCTTGGTTAGGAGCAATTGTTTTTTGTTGATAAGTCAGATTCCTAATTCTTTCAGATGTAGGGTTAATTAACTGGCAATTTGCATCATAACGGGGTGGCTTTGTTACATCTATTTGATAATTCACTCCATCAATAATATCAAAATTATAGGTTCTGAATTTATCCCAATTAATCAAATATTGTGGTTGTGATGAATTAGTATTAATTTGATTATATACACCAGCTGAACACTCTAACCACTCTTTGACATCTTTACCTGTAATTTTCACAGCAGACAAAATATTAGGATAAAGGTAAATATCTGCAGCATTTCTAAACGATAAATTACCTCCTTTAACATCAACAAAAGCGCTAGGATCGTTTTTCCTGCCGCCAGCTTTAAATGGTGCAATGGCCGATAAAACGGGCAAACCATCAAGATCAGGATCCCCTTTAATAAACTGCTTAACGTAATCGATTTGTGCATCATTAATAATTTGTAAGGCAGATGTATCTTCAACCAATGCTAGATAGCTCGTAATATCGGTTGAAACTTTACCTATTGGTTTACTAACAAATTCACGTGTTCCTTGGTGATCTTTGTTTAGAATGTCGACGATTTTTTGATCGGCTTTAACAAGTGCCTTTTTAGTTTTTACATCATAGATTGGTCTAGCTTCTGATTTACCTGAAATCACTTGCCATTTTGATTTATCACCATCAAGAACTAAGTCCACCACTCCCAAATGGCTACCCCAATGTCCGGGCATAACAGCAGGCACATGATTAATGTTACCAGTTTTGATATCAGTATTTGGTAATGATTTGAAATCTTCACTAGGAAATATGCCGTGAGAATGACCAAACATAATTGCATTAATACCCTCTACTTGACTCAAGTAGTAAACCGAATTTTCAGCTAATGCTTTATAAGGTTCAGCTGAAACACCAGAATGTGGAATAGCAATAATAACATTAGTGCCTTGTTTTTTCATTTCAGGGACTAATAGTTTGGCCGTTTCTGTAATATCTTTGACGACAACTTTGCCATCAAGATTAAGTTTGTCCCATTGCATAATCTGTGGAGGGACAAAACCAATATAGCCGATTTTAATCGTGTGCTTATTGCCGTTTCTATCAATAACAGGAGTATCTAAGATAATATATTGTGTAAAAAATGGCTTTTGAGTTTTGGCATCATAAACATTAGCGTTGATGTAAGGAAATTTAGCCCCAGAAAGACTTTTTTGTAGAAATTCTAATCCAAAATTAAATTCGTGGTTACCAATATTACCCACACTATAATTAAGTGTATTGAGCGCTTTATAAACAGGATGAATATCGCCATCATTAAAACCCTTCTTTACGGCATAATCAGCCATTGGGCTACCTTGAATTAGGTCACCATTATCAACAAGAACACTATTTTTTACCTCACTTCTTGCTTGATGAATTAAATTAGCAGTTTTTACTAATCCAAAAGAATCAACAGACTGATCTTTGAAATAATCATAATTCATCATGTTTCCATGCAAGTCGGTTGTTTCAATAATCCTTAAATCAACAGTTGCGGCATTAACAACGCCAGATATAAATAGGGTTAAAAAGGGTAAAATTAACTTATTTTTTTTCATGCAAATCTCCTATTATTCTGACAACTAAATTAGTTAACGGGTATGGCTAGTAACAGCTTCTGATATTCTAAAAATCGTTCAATGATTGCTGGATGATATTTTTTGTCATTAATAAATTTTTTAAGCAATTGTCTATCATCAGATGAAAAACATAAAAGAACTTGCTCAGTTAAACGACTTTTAACCATATCTTCAACAAATGCGGCTTGAATGCCACATAGCGTTATATCAAGCAATTCTAATCGTGAAAATGCAAATATGGATTGGGCGATACTATATTCTTTTTCAATATCAGTACCAAAAATCCCTGCATCATCGGTATTTAAGGTAATGCGAACACCTTGGTCATAAAGTTGCCTTATAGGATGTTGATAAATATCGCCATGCAATTCATTCACTAAAATCCGATTACTCGTTAAAGCAATTTCTAGAGTGATTTTTTTTTCGACCAGTTCACAAATAAGCGCTTTGTTTTCAATGGCACGAATACCATGACCGATTCTGATTGCACCGTGTTTAAGAGCTTGAATAATGCTCTCATCTGAATCAATTTCGCCAGCATGATACGATTTTTTTAAGTTCAGCTGAGTAGCCAACTTATGTGCATCTTTAAAATCATCAAAATGCCCAGCCATTTCGTTACCAGCAATATTAAATCCCGTAATAAAAGGGTGATGATTTTGCTGAATAAAACACAACGTATCATAAACAACTTTAGCGCCTAGGTGTCTAACACCAATAACATGATATCTAACTGTAATATCATAGTCGTTTTGTACTTTTATAATCGCTTTGTCCATGTAGAAAAGAGTTTTATTAAACCTTTCTTTATCCCAAATTAATTTTCCATTAACTTCGGTTGTGCAAATATGATAGGGGGACAAAAATAGCTCGCAATAAATTAACCCTTGTTTAGCATTTCTATTAAGAAAATCGTAAGTAATAGAATAATAATCTTCAGGATCTTTTAGAAAGCTAGAAACGGTATCATATGTATTAATAAATTCTTCAAATTTGGATTCGTCATACAAATATCTACCATTTTTATATTCTTTGGCATTGTATTGACCAGATTTGTAACATAGTGTACTAGGAAAAGGAATATTATTTTTTTGCGCTAACTGATGAGCCATGACAGGGGTAATGCTGCCTTCAACATGTTCGTGCAATATAACTTTAGGTATCATTTGATCGTTCATTAGGTATTTAATCTATTTTTAAATGAGCTAAATTGGCTTTAGTAACATTGGTTTTACTAACAATGACATTAAACGCTTATTAAAAAATTTTTAATAACATGTATATCATTGTTAATTGGGTTATTTTAACTTGATAAGATACTTATCTGCTATATCTTTTGCATCACTTATTTATATTTTTGTGCGGTAAATCAAATTTTTACGATAATTAATTGTTAGTAAAAAGGCAACAAAATGTATTGTTGCCTACGTATTGATTGAGTGGGAAAAAGTTCCACCACACAAAGAATAATTAATTAATGATTTAAATAGTTTTTGGATTAGGCTTTTCGTTTTTAAAGATCAACATAAATACAATTGCTAGAACCAAAGCATAACCTGCAAAAATAAGCCAAACTGTTTGCCATTCTGTAACGTTTCCAACTGTATAATAATCGACTACATAACCACTGCCTACCGAACCTAAATAAGCACCGAACCCATTAGTCATGGTCATAAATAATCCTTGAGCACTATTACGAATGGTTGGCGATACCGATTTTTCAACATACATTGAGCCAGATATGTTGTAAAAGTCGAAAGCACAACCATAAACAATCATTGAAAGGAGAAGTAAAACAGAACCGAAAAGAGATGGATCGCCATAAGCAAATAAACCAAAACGAGCAACCCAAGCAAGCATACTAATTAGCATAACGTATTTAATACCTAAACGTTTCATAAAAAAAGGTACAAATAAGATAAATGCGACTTCTGACATTTGAGAAATAGACAACAGTATAGAAGGGTATTTAACCACTAAACTATCAGCATATTCAGGGAATCTTTCAAAATCATGTAAAAATGGATTACCAAAAGTATTGGTTATTTGTAAAATACCGCCTAATAAAACTGCAAATAGAAAAAATATAACCATTCGTGGTTGTTTGAATAAAACAATAGCATCTAACCCTAATGAACTAATGATGTTTTTTTCTTCAGTTTTATTTTTTGTTGTTGGAATCAATGGTAGCAAGAATGAATAAAGGCTGAGTAATAAAGCAGATGCAGCTGCAATATAAAGTTGCATGCTACTCAGTTCTAATTTTAAAAGACTCACAAGCCACATAGCAACAATAAATCCAATGGTGCCAAAAATTCTGATACAAGGGAACTCGGTAATAACATCAAGTCCACGTGATTCTAAGCAAGAATAAGCGATTGAATTTGAAATGGCGATGGTTGGCATGAAAGCTAGGCAATGAATCAATATCACAATCATCATCATGAAAGGAGATGTTACTGAAGCCGCAATAAATAGCGTTAAAGCACCGATTAAATGACAAAGCATATACAAACGGTTAGCAGGTATCCATCTATCCGCTACAATCCCAAGTAAGCCAGGCATAAATAAAGATGCGATACCCATTGTTCCGTATATCGATCCTACTTCAAGACCAGTAAATTGTAATTTACGTATCATATAAGAACCGAGAGTTATTAACCAACTTCCCCAGATAAAATATTGTAAGAAAAATATAACCCTAAGTTTAAAATGAATATTCATTTATAATTCCTTAATAAACGAGATTTACTATAATCTAATATCTAAATATCAATAAAATAATTATTTGATCAAAATAAAAAATGGCAGATTAACCTGCCATTTTTTTAGTTTTGATTTAATAAAACAGACTCCAGTGCAACAGTGATCATTTCTTTGAACCCTAATTGTCTTTGTTCTGCTGACATTGCTTCGCCTTTTCGGATATGATCTGAAACTGTACAAATAGCCAGTGCTTTTGCACCATATTCAGCCGCAACGCCATAAATGCCAGCAGCTTCCATTTCGACGCCTAAAATATTGTATTTTTCCATAACATCAAACATATCAGGTTCAACACTATAAAAAAGGTCAGCAGAAAAAAGGTTACCAACTTTAACATTCACACCCAATTTTTTAGCTGCATTAACGGCATTACAAGTTAAATCAAAATCGGCGATAGCGGCAAAATCATGATCTTTAAAACGTAAACGGTTGACTTTTGAATCGGTACAAGCACCTAACCCAACAATAACATCCCCCAAGTTGACATTAGGGCTAATTGCACCACATGAACCAATACGAATGATGTTTTCAACACCATAAAATTTAATTAGTTCGGTTGTATAGATTGAACAAGATGGAATACCCATTCCATGCCCCATAACTGAAACCTTTTTATCTTTGTAATAACCAGTAAAACCCAACATGGATCTTACATTAGTAACTTCTGTTGCATTCTCTAAAAAGGTTTCTGCAATGAATTTTGCTCGTAGCGGATCGCCGGGCATTAAAACGGTTTTTGCAAAGGCATTATCAACAGCATTAATATGCGGGGTAGACATTAACTTCTCCTGATATTTGTTTTGAAATCGATATTACTTAAACTTAAATTATTTATTTTTTTATAAAAGATTTACCGTAATCCATTGGCGATAAATTAAAATAATCGGCAACACTCTGTCCTATATCGGCAAATGTTTCACGATGACCTAAAGAGCCAACAGGCACACTATCTCCGTAGACAATGACAGGTATATGTTCGCGAGTATGATCGGTACCTGACCAAGTTGGATCACAACCATGATCGGCGCTAATAATAAGCAGATCGCCAGGTTGGATAAGCGCTAACATCTCAGGAAGACGACTATCAAAATATTCTAAAGCAGCGGCATAACCTGAGACATCGCGACGATGCCCATAAGAAGAGTCAAAATCGACAAAATTAGTAAATACAATCGTATTATCTTTAGCCTGCTTAATTTCTTCTAGTGACGCATTAAATAAAGCTTCAAGACCGGTTGCTTTTACTTTTTTGGTAATTCCAACTTGTGCATAAATATCGGCAATTTTACCAATTGACACTACGATACCTTGTTTTTCATCAACTAGTTTTTTAATCATCGTTGGTGCTGGTGGTTCAACAGCAAGATCGTGGCGGTTACCCGTACGCACAAATTCGCCCGCTTTTTTGCCAACAAAAGGTCTAGCAATAACGCGGCCAATGTTGTAATTACCTTTATTTAGCTCATCACGTGCAATTTCGCAGACTTCATAAAGTTTATCTAAACCAAATGCCTCCTCATGACATGCAATTTGGAATACAGAATCAGCAGAAGTATAAAAAATTGGCTTGCCAGATGCTATATGTTCTTCACCAAGTTCATCAAGAATGACTGTACCAGATGAGTGACAATTACCGAGGTAACCAGGAAGTTTTGCACGAGAGACAATTTTATCTAAAAGATCTTGAGGGAAGCTATTAGTGGTATTAGTAAAATAACCCCAGTCAAAAAGAACTGGCACGCCAGCTAATTCCCAATGTCCTGATGGAGTATCTTTACCTGAGGAAATCTCGCTTGCATAGCCATATGAACCAATAATTTCACCTTCAGTTTGCATACCTTTAGGATAATGACCAGTTGATTCATACGCCGCTTCGATTAAGCCTAATTTGCCTAAATTAGGTAAATTTAATGGACCACTACGACCATGCTCAGCTTTACCTAAAGCACAAGCTTCAGCAATATGTCCTAAAGTATCAGCACCCTCATCGCCATATTTATTTGCATCTTCAGCGCCACCGATACCAAACGAATCTAGGATCATAATAAAAACTCTTTTCATAATTTCCTCTAACTAATAAGCAAAACTTAATTTGTGTACAATCTTTTTTATTAGAATTCTGGTTATAATTTATAAAAACATCGCTTAGTTAGCTATAATACACGATAACAAAAAACAAAAAAGATTTAAGCGTTGCTTTAGCTGAATATTTGTATAAATAATGTGATTAATTTGATCTTAGTCATATTTTTGTATATCAAAAAATTTATAAAACATTTTTTTAAGTGTAGAAATTAGTCATGCTGTTTACACTATTTTGAGAAAAAAACGTAATGAATATACATAAAAAACAAAACATTCTGACTTGGAACATTCTTATTTATAATTCTATTTATCTGCATTTATATAAAACAACCCAAATTTATTTAACACAATTTAATTAAGGAGTGACTGATGTCATTTGTCAATGCCTATGTGTCGGAAGAAGATGCCAAAAAATATGATTTAGATAATTTATGGAATAAGTACCGCCGCTTTGGTACCAAAATGCCTGAACTATTGAAGAGTTTTGATGTTCACCAACACGCTTGGTGCGTGGATAAGGAACGAGGGTATTGGTTATTTAATTGTAATTATGTTTTAAATTATGATACTCCTTCTGGTTTACCTGAAGCAACTCATAAGCAGGTTTTTATTCTGCATGTTAATGGCCAGAATATTGAGCTTATTTTGGAAGCTACTCCTTGGAAACCTAGCGATTTGCAAGCGATCGGTTTGGAATATGTCAACTCATTTCCTATAAAAATTGCTTGGGAAATTGTATCAATGAACCCGAGTTGTCTACCTAGTATGTCGAAGGCGGATTTATTAACTATTTTAAAAGAGGCGTTAACTGTCTATAAATTTAGTGGACTTAGAGATGTAGAATCTAATGAAGAAGCACTGATTAGATGTAATTTTTAGTATTTTGTAAGCTAACACTATAATCAATTATTATATCGTCTATTTTTGTTTATTTACAAACCAACTATCTTATTTATAATTCTGTTTATCTGCATTTATATTTTATATAACAGAGCCCAAATTTATTTAACACAATTTAATTAAGGAGTGACTGATGTCATTTGTCAATGCCTATGTGTCGGAAGAAGATGCCAAAAAATATGATTTAGATAATTTATGGAATAAGTACAATCGTTGGGGTATAAAAATGCCCGAGCAATTGAAGAGTTTTGACGTTCGCCAACACGCTTGGTGTGTGGATAAGGAACGAGGGTATTGGTTATTTAACTGTGGTTGGGTGCTGAATTATGATAGTCCTTCTGGTATCCCTGAACCAACTAATAAGCAGGTGTTTATCCTGCATGTTAATGGTCAGAATATTGAGTTTATTTTGGAGGCTAGCGATTGGGATCCTAGCGATTTGGAAGCGATCGGTTTGGAATATGCTAACTCCTTTCCTATACAAATTGCTTGGAATATTGCGTCAATGCCCCCGAGTTGTTTACCTACTATGTCGAATGCAAATTTATTAACCATTTTAAAAGAGGCGTTAACTGCCTATAAACGCGGACTTAGAAATTTAAATGATAATAAAAAATCACTGATTAGATGTAATTTTTAGTATTTTGTAAGCTAACAACATAATCAATTATTATATCGTCTATTTTTGTTTATTTACAAACCAACTATCTTATTTATAATTCTATTTATCTGCATTTATATTTTATATAACAGAGCCCAAATTTATTTAACACAATTAAATTAAGGAGTGACTGATGTCATTTGTCAATGCCTATGTCTCGAACGAAGATGCTAAAAAATATGATTTAGATAATTTATGGAATAAGTACAATATCTGGCCTAATCATAAAATGCCAAACCTATTAAACAGCTTTGATGTTCATCAACACGCTTGGTGTGTGGATAAGGAACGAGGGTATTGGTTATTTAGCTGTGGTCGTGTGCATAATTATGATAGTCCTTCCGGTATCCCTGAACCAACAAGTAAGGAGGTATTTATCCTGCATGTTGATGGCCAGAATATTGAATTTATTTTGGACTCTAGTGATTTGGATCCTAGTGAGTCAGTATCTACTGACCTATATCCGATACAATTTGCTTGGGAAATAGTGTCAATGAACCCCAGTAGTTTACCTACTTTGTCAAAGGCGGATTTATTAACCATTTTAAAAGAGGCGTTAACTATCTATAAATGTAGAGGAATTCGAAATTTGGAAACTAATAAGAAATCATTTTTTAAGTTTAATTTTTAGTATTTTGTAAGCTAACACTATAATCAATTATTATACTGGAGGAATAGACCAATATGGTGGGATTGACTAAAGAGGAAGCGGAAAAACGATTATTTAAGGTCAAGGATGCCGATGGATTACGTGATTTAATACAGCAATTAGATATAAATACCCATGGCAACACAACCATCCTCTAAAATGCTCTAAATTCACATTTACTAAATTTTAATCTGCTAAATTTCAATTTACTGCTCCCTTCAAAATATCAGCATAACTTTCAATCGTATTTCAATATTGTTACCGATCAATTATTAAACAAATCATAATGATAATTTAATCAGTTTGTCTCCTGATAATGAATACTTATAATCTATTTTGGGTTATTTACAAACCAATTATCTTATTTATAATTTTGCTTATCTGCATTTATATTTTATATAACAGAGCCCAAATTTATTTAACACAATTAAATTAAGGAGTGACTGATGTCATTTGTCAATGCCTATGTCTCGGAAGAAGATGCCAAAAAATATGATTTAGATAATTTATGGAATAAGTACAATCCTTGGTTCATTCATATGCCTGAAGTATTGAAGAGTTTTGATGTTCACCAACATGCTTGGTGTGTGGATAAGGAACGAGGGTATTGGTTATTTTATTGTAATTATGCGCGGAATTATGAAGGTCCTTCTGATAGACCTGAACCAACGAGTAAGGAGGTATTTATCTTGCATGTTGATGGCCAGAATATTGAATTTATTTTGGACTCTAGTGATTTGGATCCTAGTGAGTCAGTATCTACCGACTTATATCCGATACAATTTGCTTGGGAAATAGTGTCAATGAACCCCAGTAGTTTACCTACTTTGTCGAAGGCGGATTTACTAACCATTTTAAAAGAGGCGTTAACTGTCTATAAATGTAGCGGACTTAGAGACGTAGAAGCCAATAAGAAAGCATTTTTTAAATTTAATTTTTAGTATTTTGTAAGCTAACACTATAATCAATTATTATACTGGAGGAATAGACCAATATGGTGGGATTGACTAAAGAAGAAGCGGAAAAACGATTATTTAAGGTCAAGGATGCTGGTGGATTACGTGATTTAATACAGCAATTAGATATAAATACCCATGGCAAAACAACCATCCTCTAAAATGTTCTAAATTCAAATCGACTTATCCCCTTCAAAATATCAGCATAACTTTCAATCGTATTTCAATATTGTTACCGATCAATTATTAAACAAATCATAATGATAATTTAATCAGTTTGTCTCCTGATAATGAATACTTATAATCTGTTTTTGGTTATTTACAAACCAACTATCTTATTTATAATTCTGTTTATCTGCATTTATATTTTATATAACAGAACCCAAATTTATTTAACACAATTTAATTAAGGAGTGACTGATGCCATTTGTCAATGCCTATGTGTCGGAAGAAGAGGCCAAAAAATATGATTTAGATAATTTATGGAATAAGTACCGCCGCTTTGGTACCAAAATGCCTGAACTATTGAAGAAGTTTGATGTTCATCAACACGCTTGGTGTGTGGATAAGGAACGAGGATATTGGTTATTTAGTTGCGGTTATGTGCATAATTATGATAGTCCTTCCGGTATCCCTGAACCAACGAGTAAGGAGGTATTTATCCTGCATGTTGATGGCCAGAATATTGAATTTATTTTGGACTCTAGTGATTTGGATCCTAGTGAGTCAGTATCTACTGACCTATATCCGATACAATTTGCTTGGGAAATTGTGTCAATGAACCCGAGTAGTTTACCTAGTATGTCGAAGGCGGATTTATTAACCATTTTGAAAGAGGCATTATCTGTCTATAAATGTAGTGGAATTAGAGATTTAGAAGCTAATAAGAAATCATTTTTTAAGTTTAATTTTTAGTATTTTGTAAGCTAACAAGATAATCAATTATTATACTGGAGGAATAGGCCAATATGGTGGGATTGACTAAAGAGGAAGCGGAAAAACGATTATTTAAGGTCAAGGATGCCGATGGATTACGTGATTTAATACAGCAATTAGATATAAATACCCATGGCAAAACAACCATCCTCTAAAATGTTCTAAATTCAAATCGACTTATCCCCTTCAAAATATCAGCATAACTTTCAATCGTATTTCAATATTGTTACCGATCAATTATTAAACAAATTATAACAATAATTTAATCAAATCATGACCTAATAATGAATACTTATAATCTGTTTTGGGTTATTTACAAACCAACTATCTTATTTATAATTCTGTTTATCTGCATTTATATTTTATATAACAGAACCCAAATTTATTTAACACAATTAAATTAAGGAGTGACTGATGTCATTTGTCAATGCCTATGTCTCGAACGAAGATGCTAAAAAATATGATTTAGATAATTTATGGAATAAGTACAATCCTTGGTTCACTCAAATGCCTGAACTATTGAAGAGTTTTGATGTTCACCAACATGCTTGGTGTGTGGATAAGGAACGAGGGTATTGGTTATTTAACTGTGGTTGGGTGCTGAATTATGATAGTCCTTCGGGTCTCCCTGAACCAACGAATAAGCAGGTGTTTATCCTGCATGTTAATGGTCAGAATATTGATTTTATTCTGGGAGCTGGCCGTTGGAAACCTAGCGATTTGCAAGCGATCGGTTTGGAATATGCTAACTCCTTTCCTGTAAAAATTGCTTGGAATATTGTGTCAATGAATCCAAGTTGTTTATCGACTATGTCGAAGGCGGATTTATTAACCGTTTTAAAAGAGGCGTTAACTGTCTTTAAATGTAGTGGAATTAGAAATTTAGAAGCTAATGAGGAAGCACTGATTAGATGTAATTTTTAGTATTTTGTAAGCTAACACTATAATCAATTATTATATCGTCTATTTTTGTTTATTTACAAACCAACTATCTTATTTATAATTCTATTTATCTGCATTTATATAAAACACCCCAAATTTATTTAACACAATTTAATTAAGGAGTGACTGATGTCATTTGTCAATGCCTATGTGTCGGAAGAAGATGCCAAAAAATATGATTTAGATAATTTATGGAATAAGTACAATCCTTGGTTCATTCATATGCCTGAAGTATTGAAGAGTTTTGATGTTCACCAACATGCTTGGTGTGTGGATAAGGAACGAGGGTATTGGTTATTTTATTGTAATTATGCGCGGAATTATGAAGGTCCTTCTGATAGACCTGAACCAACGAGTAAGGAGGTATTTATCTTGCATGTTGATGGCCAGAATATTGAATTTATTTTGGACTCTAGTGATTTGGATCCTAGTGAGTCAGTATCTACCGACTTATATCCGATACAATTTGCTTGGGAAATAGTGTCAATGAACCCCAGTAGTTTACCTACTTTGTCGAAGGCGGATTTATTAACCATTTTAAAAGAGGCGTTAACTGCCTATAAACGCGGACTTAGAAATTTAAATGATAATAAAAAATCACTGATTAGATGTAATTTTTAGTATTTTGTAAGCTAACAACATAATCAATTATTATATCGTCTATTTTTGTTTATTTACAAACCAACTATCTTATTTATAATTCTATTTATCTGCATTTATATAAAACACCCCAAATTTATTTAACACAATTTAATTAAGGAGTGACTGATGTCATTTGTCAATGCCTATGTGTCGGAAGAAGATGCTAAAAAATATGATTTAGATAATTTATGGAATAAGTACAATATCTGGCCTAATCATAAAATGCCAAACCTATTAAACAGTTTTGATGTTCATCAACACGCTTGGTGTGTGGATAAGGAACGAGGGTATTGGTTATTTAGCTGTGGTCGTGTGCATAATTATGATAGTCCTTCAGGTATCCCTGAACCAACAAGTAAGGAGGTATTTATCCTGCATGTTGATGGCCAGAATATTGAATTTATTTTGGACTCTAGTGATTTGGATCCTAGTGAGTCAGTATCTACTGACCTATATCCGATACAATTTGCTTGGGAAATAGTGTCAATGAACCCCAGTAGTTTACCTACTTTGTCAAAGGCGGATTTATTAACCATTTTAAAAGAGGCGTTAACTATCTATAAATGTAGAGGAATTCGAAATTTGGAAACTAATAAGAAATCATTTTTTAAGTTTAATTTTTAGTATTTTGTAAGCTAACACTATAATCAATTATTATACTGGAGGAATAGACCAATATGGTGGGATTGACTAAAGAGGAAGCGGAAAAACGATTATTTAAGGTCAAGGATGCCGATGGATTACGTGATTTAATACAGCAATTAGATATAAATACCCATGGAAAAACTACCATTCTCTATTCGGGGATGTTAGATTCTGGCATGCATACATCACAGATTATCGACCAATTAAAAAATAACTCTTCTCTTCGCCTTATCGATAATACCGAGGCATCTAAATTTTTAGCTGATGCTACTGTAGATGATTCACCGTTAAATCGCAAGTTAAAGCAAATATTTGGTGTAAAGGGCAGGGATGAGTTACCTAGCCAAGCATATGAATTCCTTTTTGGCTCAAATAGCAATGGCAGCCGTCAACCTAATGGCGCATGGGATGCTATTTCTAAACGCTTTGTTGATGGTGCAGTGGGTGATGTTCGTGTACTTGGTGGGTTTGGAATGGACTCGGGGCGGGTTTTTGCTGCCACAGAATTACCGGCATTATTGAATAATCCCAAAGTGAGGTCAGTCAATGGTATTCCAACATCGGTATTAAGATCTATCGAACAAACCGAGGGAATGGGGCGTGCTTTTGAGCATATTAAAAATATTGCCGGTTTAGATGCGGCAGGCACTAAATTAGCGCCAGATAATATTGAATTTTGGTTAAAATTTAATAGCCCTGACAGAAAGTTTATAACTTATGATTATTTTGACAATCTTAAAAAGACTTATCTCAATTTATCGCCAGAAATGCAGAAAAGTATTGATCGAACTTCTCGTTATCTAGCGTCAGCTAACGATAAAATCACAAATTATCTTTCTGCTTTGGGGCATGCTATGTGGGGAATTGGTTTTTTTATCGCATCGGAAGAAGTTCAGGTTGCACTTGATAGAGGAGATGCTGGTGAGGCAAGGCGAATATTACTTGAGTTTGTTGGTGTTAGAAAAATTAGTGACAATATATTAGAGTTATTTTTTGGGAAATAGCACCGATTCTAAGTTTTGTATATTTGCAAGTTAAAATGATGGTTGTTTTGTCACCAAACTCTGTAATAAACAGACTCATTACACTTTTCTTTTTTGGAATTGCATAATCCATTTTTTGAATCTTGTTGTATCGCTAGTTAGATGATTTTTTTACTGAGTCATTAGTCGGTAAAACCTTACGTTTCTTGATGTATGGCAAATAATACGATTTAAAGGTTCTACCGCATTTTTCTGTTATTTTTTATGACTTAAATTCTGAGGTATTTTTTATTTAATGCTGTTTATATCACCAATTTATTCATAATATCCGTTAATTTACCTAAATCTTCTTGGTTTTTATTCCTTTGGATAGTTCTACTACCATCTCTCAACCTATTTTTTACTCGTTAGAGATGTTCAAAAATAGTCAAATACACAAATTTATTTACAGAATCAATATTGGTGTCATTTTTTCAAAATAAATATGAATGAGTAACTTATTTTGATAAGTTTGTTCTATCTCAAATCAATCAATACCTAGCACCATTCGCCCATTCTTAGTTGCCACATTAATCACATTGTCTAAATCGGTATAACGGCATCCTGTTACTAACAATTTAAGTTCTTCCCACATATTACCCGTTGAAAATGGTAACATATAATCACTAACATTATCTGTGCCAATAGCAACAGGAATACCAGCAGCCGCCAGTTCATCAACAGGGGTTAATGAGTTACGAGTAGGGCCTTGTTCTTCACGACGAGGGCTATCGATCCAAGCAAAAGGACAAGCAATAACCATCATTTTGGCCTCTTTCATTTTTTTGTAGAGTTTTTGGCGATATGCTAAACTATGCGCGGTGATAGAAATGCTATGGATAGCAACAACTCGCCCGTGCATACCATGCTCAAGAGTTTTATCGGTAAGTTGTTCTGTTTCGATTTCATCTTGTGAGTTAAATTGGTCAACATGTACATGCACCATTTTACCCAATGACTTACCTGTTTGCATTAACACATCAAGATGTTTAAGTCCCATACCTTCACCATGATCACGCTCATCACGACGCGGTAAACCGCCAATAATATCAACTAAATCAGCTCCTTTATCAAACCAATAACGTGCTTCTTTATCAATAACACCTTTAAGTGTTTGATTAACTAATTTAATGGTGATGTCATTTTTATAAGTTTCTCGTGCTCTTAAGGCACCTTTAATTGCTCGTTCTTCAGCAATAGGATCAATATCAACAAACGATCCCATGGCACTTACACCTTGCTCAATCATACGCTCAACCGCCATACTAAAATGGCGATAGTAATCATCTTCACTCATTGATGCTTTGACTTTATCTAATGTATCCCATTTTTCAATTAAAGTCTGTTTTTGATAGACATCAAAACTATCAACCGAAATAGTAAAAGCACGATCAGCATGCATATGTGCATTAACCCATCCGCCTTTTTGCTTAATATTATTCATTAAATAGGCTTTTAAACTTTGGTCTCTTGTGGTTAATAACATGTTTTTATGTTCAATCATAATATGCCTCTACAATTCAATCTAAATGAAGTTGATAAAATCGGACGCAATAGGCAAAAAAAATCCCCCAAAAAGGAGGATAAAATGGAATCAATAATATTAATGATTAAGATTACTGAGTTACAATTGATCATTGTGCCTACACCGTGTCGATAAAAAACTGCAGAAATTCTAACCAAAATATTTTTAATAGCAAGTACTATAATTTATAAAATATATAAATAAATGAAATGGTTAAAGTATTATTTTTTAGATTTTTTACTTCAAAAAATAGTTTTTAATAAAGTTAATTACCAATAAATTAAGAAATAAAATCATAACTAATTATTTAATAACAATAATTAGTTGTCACAAAAATGAGATTATTAACCTTAAATACTGCTTTTTGATATTAGCAGTAGCAAGCGTATACTACACAAGCAACTTATTTTGAAATATAGGTAGTCTACTGACATGAGTCAATTAAATATTATTGCCACAATCACAGTTAAACTAGAATTCTATGACGCATTTCAACCGATATTTAAACGATTAGTTGCAGGTAGCAGGGCCGAAACAGGTTGTGTGCACTATGAGCTTAACCAAAGTATTGATAACCCCAATATCTTTATTGTGATCGAAACATGGGTATCACAGCAGGCAATTGATTTTCACAACACAACGCCACATTTTGTTGAATTTGCCAACTTTGCTAAAGAACATACTGATAGATTAGAGATTAATATTGCCAAACAAGTAATATAACTTAAAAGATGATAGTAGCTAACATTTGGGGTTAACTACCATATTAATTAATCAAACAGTTCGATTTTTATATTCCGTGAATCACTTCGACCCATATCGTCAAGCACTAAAATTTTAAAAGTCCCGCTTTGTGTTGGGATCCAGTTAAGAGCCTTCCGTGGCTCGGTTTGCCCAATAAAACTGTTATTAACAAACCAATAAAGTGATTTAACATCACCATCACAATTAGCAGTAAAACTAATTTGTTCATTTTTTTGTTTAGTGGTTCTAAATTGATAAACTACATTTTTAAGAGGCGAAGTTATTTTTGGCGGTTCGCCTAAAAAATTTTGTGATGAATGACAATGTTTGGTTGATGGTGGCGATTTTTTAGCAATCCCGGCTTTAGCAAAAACAGCGGCTAAATCTGACGGCCAATATTCAAAAACAGCTAAGTGAGAGGTTGCTAAATCATAAGGAGGACAAACAGCTTTACCTGTTTGATTGTCGACCATAACGGGTCTAAAAATGGTATCGGGATTAATTGGCGACACACCCGGAATAAACCACGTTTTACCTTTTGCCTTGCACCATTGAGTCAGTAGATTGCCACTGGTTAGACAAATATCGATACGCTTTAAATTTGGAGGTAATGGGCGATTAGGTTCACGCAAGTTAGGATAATAAGCGTTAATACTTTCAACGATATTAAAAAAGAGCGGTGTGGCGGCATCGACGCCTACAAAGGCATTATTACCACTACCATCAAAGTTACCAAGCCAAACCACCATAGCATAGTTACCAAAAGTTCCAGCTGTCCAAGCATCACGAAATCCCCATGATGTACCTGTTTTCCAAGCAACGGGTACCACCTTTTTTTGCATTTTGCTAAGTACATCTTGTGGGCGGGTATTTTGTTTCAACATATCAATGGTCATAAATGCTGCTTGTGGACTTAACAGCTTTTGTGGTTCGGGTGAGTCGTCGGCTTCAATAAATTGCAATGGCTGCCAACGACCTTCGTTGGCTAGCATGGCATATAACCCGACTAACTCTTGTGCACTAACTTCACCACCACCTAACACTAAAGATAAACCATAATGCGACTCATCGGCGAGTTTTTGGATATGGGCATTGACCAAAAATTGATAAAAAGAGGGATTATGTAATTTAGAGGCCACCGATACAGCAGGAATATTACGGCTATGAATTAATGCATCGGTTGCCGAAATAGGGCCACGAAAGTTACGATCAAAGTTTTCTGGCGTGTATGAACCAAAATCAGTGGCCACATCTTTTAAAATTGTACGAGGATGTAAAACACCTTGGTCAATACCAAGCGCATAAATAAACGGCTTAAGTGTAGATCCGGGTGAGCGTTTAGCAAGTGTACCATTAACTTGACCTTGAATAGAATTATTAAAATAATTAGCCGAGCCAATCAGTGCCTTAACCTTCATTGTTTGGGTATCAACCAAAATTATCGACGCATTATTAATACCTTTTATGCGATTTCGCTCAATAAACAAATTGACTTGCCGACTAATGATTTTTTGCAGATTATTATCTAACGTAGTTTTAATTTCTTGAGCATCGCTTTGCTGTTGTTGAATGATTTGATTAATAAAATGCGGTGCACCAAAAGGCATTCGTTCTGGTTGACGCAAAACCAACTTTTGCGAAAAAAGAGCGACAATATTGCTATCAACAAAATATTTTTCTTGCCAACGCTCAAATAATTGATTTCTTGCTTTAACTAACGCTTTGCCAGCAAATCCTGTTTTTCGATCAACTCGATATGTTGGTGATTGAGGTAATACCACCAAAGTTAACGCCTCGGGCAAATTGACTTGTGAAGGTGGTTTATTAAAATAGATAAATGACGCAGCACCAATACTTTCAATATTGCGACCAAAAGGGGCATAATTTAAATACGCTTCTAAAATATCATGTTTAGAATACATCAACTCTAACTGTATAGCCCTAGCAATTTGATGCAACTTCCCACCAATGGTTTTAGTATTTAACCGCCAATGCATTCGCGCAAGTTGCATGGTAATGGTTGAAGCACCTTGACGATTTCCACCACCAAGATAGGTTGCTCCAAAAGCCCTAATTAGACTAAATGGATTAAAGCCAACATGATAATAAAACCACTGATCTTCGTGCAGTAACAAACCATTAACAATATCAGGCGAAATATCTTCTAAAGGCGTCCATAAACGATAACGATCATCATTGGCTAATGTCATTCGAATTAGCTGGTTATTATTATCATAATAGCGCTTTGAAAAAGTAAGTGATTCAGAAAGAGGAGCATGAGATAACAAACGAATAATAAGGATCGCAATAAATAATAGTAACAAAGCCATTAATTTATTTTGATGACGAATAATAAACCTAAACATATTTAGTCAAAAGCTTAAAACGCATGTATTAAAAAACACCACCAATGCGTTCACATCGGTGGTGGTTAAATTACATTTTATCAACAGTTTTAATGCCTAGCATATCAAGGCCAGTTTTAAGTGTTTTAGCTGTTAAAGAAGCTAATTTTAAGCGACTTTGTTTCAGGCTTTCGTTTTCGGCTGCTAAAATAGGGCAGTTTTCATAAAAACTTGAAAACAGCGTTGCAATTTCATAAAGATAAGCACAAAGCACATGCGGTGTACCTTCGCTTGCCACGATTGAAATAGTCTCATCAAATTGAATTAAACGAGTTGCTAAAGCACGCTCTTTATCAGATTCCAAACTAATATTAGCTGTTAAGCTATCTTCAGAAATATTGGACTTTTTAAAAATTGATAACACACGGGTATAAGCATATTGCAAATAAGGTGCGGTGTTGCCTTCAAATGACAACATATTATCCCAATCAAAAACATAATCAGTAGTCCGATTTTTAGAAAGATCAGCATATTTAACTGCACCAATAGCCACCGCATCGACAATTTTTGCAAGCTCACTTTCAGAAAGATCTGGATTTTTGTTACGAATTAAAGTTGTTGCGCGTTCACACGCTTCATCTAGTAAATCATTTAATTTAACAGTATCGCCAGAACGGGTTTTAAACGGCTTACCATCTTTACCTAACATCATACCAAACATATGGTGTTCAAGCTTTAATGATTCTGGTACATACTTAGCTTTGTGAACAATAGCCCAAACTTGCTCTAAATGTTGATGTTGGCGGGAATCAGTATAATAAAGAATACGATCGGCATGTAACGTTTCGTAACGGTATTTAGCACAAGCAATATCGGTTGTTGCATAAAGGTAGCCACCATCACGTTTTTGGATGATAACACCCATCGGTTCGCCTTCTTTGTTTTTATACTCATCAAGAAAAACAACAATCGCCCCTTCACTTTCAACCGCAAGCCCTTTCTGTTTTAAATCGGCAACAATATTAGGTAGCATGCTGTTATAAATACTCTCACCCATGGTATCTTCAAGCGATAACGTAACATTTAAACGCTTATAAGTGGCAATATTTTGCGTCATGGTAATATCAACTAGCTTGCGCCACATATCACGACAATATTCATCGCCACCTTGTAATTTCACTACATAATTACGAGCTTTTTCGGCAAACACTTCGTCTTCGTCATAGTGTTTTTTAGCAACGCGATAGAATGACTCTAAATCTGAAAGATCCATATCATTGGCATGTTCATTTTGCATCTTTTCAAGATACGCAATTAACATACCAAATTGTGTTCCCCAATCACCAACATGATTAGCACGAATAACATTATGACCTAAAAAAGATAAAACACGAACGCTAGCATCACCAATAATAGTTGAACGCAAGTGTCCAACATGCATCTCTTTGGCGACATTAGGCGCCGAATAATCAACTACTATAGTTTGCGGTTTGGCGGGTAAAGTAATATTAAGCTTATCACCACTTAAAGCAACTTCATTTTGCTCAGCAATCCAGCTATTTTTCAAAAAGATATTAATAAAACCAGGACCTGCAATTTCAACTTTTTCGGCGATATCATCGATATCTAAATGTTGCAAAATAGCTTGGGCAAGATCTCGAGGTGGCATACCAAGTTTTTTGGCAACTGACATAATGCCATTAGCTTGGTAATCACCAAATTGTGCTTTGTTTGATTGTTTAATTAAAGCGTCACAGTTCTTATCCGCACCTGCCATAATCATAGCTTGCGAAACACGTTGCGTTAATAATTGTTGAATATTCACACTAAACCTAACCAATTATAATAAAATGCCCAATATAATACCGACAAAGTGATGAATTGTCACTGATCGCATAAAAAGGGAGGGATCCTTTTTATTAAAAAGAGTGTAAAAAATCAAATAAAATTGATGCACAGCCAAAATGTTTTAATCAAGCTTTAGTTTTCATCAAAAAACAAAAATATAATGTAATTGTTTGATTTTTCTAAAAAATCCCATTTATGAAAAACTTCAATAAAATCAATGCTCTACCTGAGCAATTTTAGAGCGGAAAAATACTCTCACAACACTGTGTAAGATCAATATGAATTTATGTCCTGACTAATATTGACAAATACCCACTTGGAAAAAGAGATAAAAATGGATACTAAATACAGGCTAAATTGAATAATAAATAAGCGTATTGTAACACGTTAGAAGGTATTTTTTATCAAATTTGAATTGGTTGTCCGTGATGAGATATTTCAATAAAAAACTCACGAAAGGGTCATATTGCTAGTGTCTATAAATATCGTCAATTGGTATAACGATATTAGCATGTTGTATGATACGGTTAAAAATGTAAAGAAGGATCATGATGAATACAAAAGCTCAACATCCCCGAGTAATATTTTTATTGCGCATTTCTTTTAAAAACATATCTGAATAAGAGCTTAAATTATCTTGATTTTTACCAAGCGGGTATTTTTTCCCTAATTTGAGCAGCCAATCACTAAAATGATGTAAAAATAATTTATTATCATTATCGATTTCAAATATTGCAGAATCAGAATAAGAATCAACTAATAAATCTAATATCTCCAAAAAAGCTTTATCATTTTTTAAAATCTCATCAACTGTAATTGCTTGAAGATATTTTATTATGTCTATTATCTGAGATAACGTTAAAATAGTTGGACCATTTTTTATATTATTTAATATTTGTTGGATCATAGCATTTATCTAAAAATTAACATCTCATTCTATTTATATAGTAGATGAATTTTGTACTTTTTGAACAATTTTTAGAACGATAATTACAGATGTAATATAATTGGGGAATTAATATGATTAATATAGATAATTTTTATGACTACGAAAAAAAACTGACTGATAAAGATTTAAATGCTTGTGAAAAGAAGTTAGGTATCACAATTCCAGATTCTTTAAAACAGCTTTACCTTAATTGTAATGGCGGAATGGTATATAAAGATATTTGGAAAACAACTGTTCCTCCATACAAACTTCAAGTTTTTAATTTTATTCCTATAAAATATAATAAAGCATTTAAAAATGACCCAGATTTTATCATGGAAGGTATTGCCTTCAAACATTGGGACGATAAAAAGTTACCTAAGGAGCTGTTACCTTTTGCTCGCGATTTAAGCAATGGTTTTTTGTGTATAAATATTAATACTGGTGCGATATATCAATATCTCAGACTAGAATGGGACGATACGCTAAATACAGAACAAAATTTTAAAAAAAATAGCATTTATTTATCTGATTCATTAGAAAATTTTTTGAATTCCTTAACTTATGATGAAGAGCAAGATCAAGAAAAAACCGTTGAAGATGAAGATATTAAACCAAGAGCAAGCAACAAATTCTATGACTCAGAACAAGCAATTAATACCGCTGACCTAAATGAGATTGAAAAACTTTTAAAGATAAAAATTCCTGTTCAATTAAGACAATTCCTGTTACACCACAATGGTGGAATGCCAGAGAATAATGCTTGGCTGGATCCTGAAGGTGAATTTGAATGGGTTGCAATCCATGAGCTCATACCTGTTAAATACTATAAAAAATTTAATAATAACAAGAACTATTTAATGCCTTTTAAAGCAGCAGATTTATGGGGTAGAAAGTTATTACCGGAAACTTTTTTACCTTTTGCGATTGACGCAGGTGGTAATTATTTCTGCATCGATATTAATAATGGAAAAATATACTACTATACTCTTGACACATGGTCAGACAATTTATCTTTAACGGATAATCAAGATAAGAGTACTCTTTTTCTATGCAATAGCTTTAATGAATTTATTTCTAAATTAGTGTGTGAAGATGATCTAGATGATTTATATGGTTTATAAATAATAGCCGTCAGGTTAATCTGCTCCCAGTTGGTATTGAAGACAATATTTATACATAAAAATTGGCTTATATTACAATACTTTCAGGTATTATGCTCCAGATATTGTCCACTTTGTTCAGCTTGATCCGTTTTAGGTTTTTAGTCAGGTTTAACCTGTGTCAGTGTGTGATGGATTGGCTTGAAACCATCAGTGGGATTGAATAGTGGTAATGATAAACGGAAAAGGAATAGAGGCTTCTCATCAAGTTAAATATGAGGTATTTATGGCTTTGGATTTTATGGCATCAAAAAATGAAAAGAAAATAGATGAAAGCACACCAGTATTTTCATTTAGGAAATTTGATTATGATAAATTACTCAATAATGCGAAACCATTAAGTCAGTATCCAATAATAAAAAAAATTGATGATTATTATGCTGATACTACCATTTTATATGGTGAAATTCAGCCTTTGATAAAGGAATTAAAAAGCCTTATTAAAACAAAAAAATTACATCTTGAAACAATTATTCATTTCATTGATTTTCTGGAAAAATCATTCAATGATGGTTTAAATATATATGTATACTGTGACTAGGTGTTTTTATTAATACCTCAAAGTAAAAATTATGTCATATATTCATGGAAACTAAAATGGAAACCATATTCAATATTAAATATAAAAATCCTATAGGCGATATTGATAATGATATAGATGATGAACTAACTCATTTTCAATATGCATTGGAAGAATTGAGAAGATATGTTGATTGTGAGTTTTTTATTAAACTGAAAGGCACTTACAAAGTAAATATTGATCTTTATCTTTATCCTGATATAACAGTATGTTATGAAGAAATAGTTAAGTCAATCAAACGAGTAAAAAATAATTGGACAGGCAAAGATGATATTTGGTTTTGTGAGCAAGGTTCAGATTTTTACTTCTATTATGACATTAATGATAAAGGTGTAGAACTTGAATATAAGAAGGGACCAGATGTAGGTATATATAATGGAAAAATTCCTGATATGAAACTTTCTATCAGTAAAATAGAGTATGTACAGGTTTGGGAAACATTATTTGAGAAATTATCTATGCTTATTGAAGAAAAACTTAATAAAAAAATTAATTTACCCTTTTAATAATATTTAAAGGTATTTAATTTTTTGTAAAACCTAAAAACATTAAATTTTTACAAGGAGGCCCTCAAGGAACTACAAATTAGTGTAAAATCAAAAAAAAGTGGTAAAATTTGTTACAAAAAAATTATTCTATTGATTCTAATATCTGTCGTGTAATATGGTTATGACGACACTAAAGGAACAGGGCATAGCTCTTTGCTCCATATAAGCATTAAACGTTCAAATGGAACAATGGTGAGTATCGATATAGATGAATAACTTTTCAATTGAACATTTAATTTCTGTCATAGAAAAAGGCAAGGTTAGAGGATTTGATGAAGTAAAGGAAATAGATGGTGAATGCTATTTATTCCAATACGCACTGAAAAAGAAAAATGGATTATATAATACGTATTTTTTCTATATCATAGAAAAAGATGGAAATTATTGAGGATTATGGTACAGAAGAAATTAAAGAATTCTCAAATATAATCGATGCTTTTAATTATTTTAAATCATTGGATGTCAATGTTGAGCATTTTGGGAGTATAAAAGGAACTTTGCCGTTTTAACCAAAGAAATAACTTCAAACTATTCTTCTTTAATTAAATCATTTGATAATCAAAAGGCACCACAAGTATCAATTTTAAAGTTGATATTTAAAAATAGAAGCTGACTTACACAATGATTTCATGGGAACTCTTATTTTGATATAAGCAAATTTCTTTAGTTAGGTCTTTAATGAAACATTAAAAATTTCAACAACGGATGTTATTTATAAAAGTGGCCGTGATATGTAGAAGAATAATCAAAATGAATTTTAAATGATTTTATCAGTAAGAAACTTTGTTAAATAATTTCTATTACGGAGTATGAATATTATGCTTGTTAAAGGTAATCTTTATCCAATAAAGGATATTATCTCTTATGTGAAAGGCAATATTGAAAGAGGTGATGATTTTTGTCTCTATAGTGAATCTGATGAAGATTTGCTAAGTAATAAAAGTTATTACATTGATGACTATCCAGATGTAGATGATAATGGAAAAGAAATTTATCCGCCTCTTGTGTTAAAAAAGAAACTAAACTATCTTTACTCAGGTCAACAATTTGCTGATGTAGTCGATTCAGTTATAGATCAGAAACCTTCAGCTACTACAAATGAATTTATAAAAGCATTAAATTATTATTCTGAATATGACAATTTTTTAGATCTCTAATTTATTAAATTTCTGCAATAATATAAATTATTTAAATAACAGGGATATATTTGGCCTTAGCCTCATTTTTATGGCGATGGCCACCAGCACCAGATAAGTATCATCATCCGATATCAAACAGACCATCGGCGCAACCTGATGCAAACCGTGAAATATTGTGGGAATGCAGCTTTCAGTTATGGGGAAATCCATGGGAATTAAACCGGAGAGTCTTAATATGCTAGATAAAGAATTACTTGATATTTTTGGTCAAAAGCTCATTAGTCGTGTTAGAGATCAGTCAATTTTTGAATTTGAAGGAATGGTTCAAGGTAAAATTAAATCTGCAAATATGGTTAAATTAAATAATGAATTAAAAATATTTGATAAACATCAGATTGAAATTTTAAAAAAAGTAGTACTGACTGCTATTGATAGTGTTATTTACAATACATTAGATATGCTAGAACAAAATGAAGAAAGTATAAGATTATTAATATCTCAAGAAGGTAAAAATGAAAAAAATATTGTTGATATCAGTGATGGTTTATCAGGTGAACTATTCACAAAAAAAGGCTGGGTAGAAAAATTTAGTAAATATAAATAATTATTATCTATTAGTAGTATTTTGTTTTATAGCTATACAAGTTGGTGCAAAGGGCGGATTACAAATGAGATAAAACGAGTCAATTGGCACATAAACTAACAGTGGAACAGCATATTTATTATAATTATTATAAAAATAAATAGACGTAGGGAAATGCATCACAGTAGTTTATAGTAAAACTAAATAGCAGTCAGCGACAGTGTAGTAGCTTAGATTTAAACTTCCTTCTAAGCCATGGAGAGTTTCATGACTTTTGATGATGAAATAAAAATTAAACTTTCTCAATTATCAGAACCAGCAGAGTTGATCGATAACTGGGAAAATATTGCATACCAATTATCTAATTCGTTTGAGTGGAAAGGAACCAAAATTGATTGGTCAAAAACTCTTAAACACAAAAGTAATCAACTTTTTGGAAGCTATTCTAATTGGTTATTTACAATAAAAAAATTTATTATAGATAATGATATATCCGCTAAAATTAGAGAAAGCGGAGATATTTACTATATAAATGATTCATCTTTAAATTTTGCAGTACATTTAAAATTTAATCAATTTGATAGTTTTCTAGCTTTTGCTGTAGAAAGCATCCCTCAACATCATTATTTTTTTGATTCTTTAAATAAATGGTGTCTTGTTATAAGTTCTGAGGGATTTATCGATTTTGGATTATCACTAAAAAAGTCTGTTTAATTTTATTATTTGAAACCCAGATATAGGTAAATTTACTCAGCTAGACCTGATTGGGTTATTGGGTAGATTTAATCTGTTTCTGTATGCGCCTAATTCTCTAACGTGAATTAATCGATTAGCAAAGAAAGTTTGGTTGTATAAAAAACGGCAAAGTCTATAGAGTTATTAGACAAGATGAAAACATAACTTTTGGACTTTTTTAACTAAACTCGAATAATATATGGTTGCAGGACATGTAACTAATTAGGTATTTTATGAACATTATAAATTCTGATGTTAATGAAAAGATTATCGACGTAGTTGGAAAAATTAGATTATTAAATAAGTTAGATGAAAAAACAATGAATGATCTCTATTCTTCACTAGATGAAATGGTAACTAATTATAAAGAAAAAGATTTTATTTCAAAGGAATTAGCATATAATCTTTTAGTCCTGCATGATAACTTAGAAGGTGCTTTAAAATTTGGCTCTTATGAAGACATGAAGTATATAAGTAATATTAATTCAAAAGTAAGCGAATATATTGAAAAAATATTTTTAAGTTAAAAAGAAAAACTGAAATTAAATTAGGTTGGCTAATAGTACTACCACTATGACGCTGAACACCACCTGAGCAAAGTCCGCATAGAACGACTGTCCAGAAGAACTGCCCGATGCGAACGGCGAAATACTGAGGAAATGCAGTTTTCAGTTATGGGGCAGGGGTATTCAGGAAATTGAGTATGAATCAATATAGCAAGATTTTATTAGATATCAGAGATAGTATTTAGATAAGGTCTGGATTACATTATAACACTGAAAGACCGCATGAGGCATTAAATAACATAACATCGATTGGGTATAAAACACCAAAACAAGCAGCTTAATTTTCTACGTAAGTTGTGTACTAAGTCTAGAGGTATTTACAAATTTATTTTCTGAAAAGAGCTGGTATTCCTGAAAAAAAACAGATAGATTTTATAAAAAATTAGCAAATGTTGTTAATGGAGATATCATGCAACAAGTATATGAACTTATACCTTCATCAAATGAAAATAGTGGTATCAAATTTGGAGGAGGTGCATTTATTGATGGCAAGTGGCCCCAAAATCCATTAGGTGAAAATTTAACATTATTATTCACAATTGATAATGATAAATTATCTGATTCTATTAGTGGAATTAATCTTCCTAAAGATAAATATATTTCCGTATTTTCAACTTATAATGAAAATAGATATTTCTTAGACGATATTGTTTATTTTGGTGATGATGCAGAACTCGATCACTTAAAATCAGGATTTACAAGAGTAACGTTAACAGGCATATCAAAGCTATGCGAAAATAGTAATAGCCTTGCTCCTCAATATCTTGAATTAAAAAAAACACAATTAAAGAATAGTGATTATCCAACATTTTCTTTTTTGTCAAATAAAATACCCAAGGGAATTGTTGCTTGTGAAAAATTAATGCAACAATATGATTTTATTGGTCAATTATATTCATCAGATATTCCAGTTCATGATGGTGGAGCATTATTTTTATCTGATGCTATTGGGTATTTATTTTTAAAAAAGAAAATTGATGATTTTAATAATGCGGGTCTTTTTTTTGTTCAAATGGCATAATTATTTTAACATAACTATCTGACAGCATCGAAAAGTATTATACCCTCTCTGGTGCTAAATACCAGTTTAAAAACGGTCGCAAAATCCGTCTGCAATGCAAAGCCAGGAATAAAAGCATAGCAAAAAGCAGTAGAAAATTAAGAATGACTAGAGTATATGTAACTGATAATGATGGCAATAACATTCACAATATACGTGTTCCAAATGAGCGCAATACTTGAGAGCTAATTGAAGATATTTTTGGTGAAGGTTTTTCACATAATAAACTACACCCTAAAACTGTAAACTGAGGCTATGAATATCATAGAATTCCAGAATCTACAGTTCCATTCGATAATGATCTTCAACATATAAAATGGTATGACTGGCAGACTAAATAAGGGGCAGACGGACATGTATTTTATGATATATGGAATTAATTTATGGACCTATTATTTTCGACATATACCAATTTTTTTGGTACAAACATTGAGAACGATAAAGCAATAGAAATTAGAAAAGTTATTATTCATACTTTCAGAAAACCTTTTGTTAAAAAAGATATAAAGACTCATGGTCCTTTATGGAATCACTATATAGCGCCAAAAGGGGCGATTGATATTACTAATCTTGATATAGATAAAAATATACAGGGTTATGTATTAGTCGATGGAAAAGGAAAAAATATGTACTTATTTTTATCTTCTTTGAAAAACTTTTTATCATATCTTGAAAATAGAAATGATGGTTTATTTCCTGCTATCTATTTTGTTAATAAAGACTTTACCTTTTGTCTTGGAGAAAATGGCGAAAGAGGAACAATGCAACCTATTTATGTTTATAAAGGAGGGGAAATCTAATAAAATATCGATATATGTGCCAAATAAAGAGAAATAGCAAACAATTGAAGGGCTGAGCCTAATCGTTTCTCAAGAGCTAGATTTAAGTATAAGGGTGATGGATATCAAATATATGGACATGGCACGGATTTTTCCGCGGAAGCCAAATGGCTAACATCTAACTTAGCAAATGGTCTAATGGCTTGTATTACCAATACCTTAAATAAGCAGAATCATAGAACTGATGTAATATGGGAACCTTTTCGTAGTGACAATAATGGGGCTCAGATTTTATTAGATGGCTCAGGATATTAATTTATGAACGAGAATATACTATACAATTTTTTGAAAAATAAACCATCCTTTTTAGATTATGATGATGAACTAAAACTAATAGGTATTATGACTAAACTACCTATGAGTTGGTTCATTAAAAATAAAGATGAATTTATTTGTGCTTTAGACCAATTACATGACTCACATACGGATGGTGGATTTTTATTACAAGAGGAATGTGACGATATTATATTTGATAATTTTTGTGAATGGCTAAGAGAAGTAAATAATAAAACCGGCATACCTACATTAATGTATATTGATGATTTTTCAAGTGTTGGACTTAATAAATTTAGAGAAAGTATTAGAAAAGATGAAAATACAGATAAGTAAGATCTAAACAATATTAGATCTAAATCTTTATACGTCTTGAATTGGTATTTAGGGGTGTTATTATCATAATTTATTAAGAAAAATGTTTAGTCAATAAATATTTAACAAAATAAAAGGCTATTCATTAATACTAGAAAGTACCGGAAGAACTAACCGATGCAAACGGCGAAATACTGTGGGAATGCAGCTTTCAGCTATGGGGAAAACTGATTCATGAAATCGAACACGAATCAGTAGAGCAAAACCTCAGATATCAGGGACAATATTTAGACAGAGAAACTGGCTTACATTACAATACCTTTAGGTATTATGATCTGGATATAGGTAGATTTACTCAGCCGGATCTGATTGGGCTGTTGGGTGGCTTGAATCCGTATCAGTATGCACCTAATGGTTTGTTGGGTGGAACTGTGGGGGGGCTGCTTGTCCAAATCATGGTAATGGAAAAAATACGATGGATTAGCTCATAATAATTTTATTGACAATATTATTAAGGATGCTAAAAATCACGGTGCTAGAACCATCCGAAAGTAGATATTAAAAGGTAATGTAGTTGGTAAAAATAGACCAGATATTCAATTTGATTTAGATTGTAAACACCATAATATTGAAGTGGATACAATATTAAAGGGTAGCCTTGGACATCAAAATATAATTCCAAGACTTGATCCTAATGCCAGAAATACATTTTAGTTAATTGACGATTCAGGAAATATTTTAAATGGCTTTTCAAGATATGAATAAGATGTTAGCGTTTTCCATAGTTAATAGTAATCTCACAGAGATTGAAAGTATTATTCAGAATGGATTAAACTGGTTGTATGAGCCTCAAAAAAGTAGAAAACTAATTGAAGAAATACATTTGAATATTCAAAAAGGTGGCTATTTCCCACCAGTAGGAGCTTTTTATTATTCATGTGTGAATGATAATAAATTAATCTTTGTATCTAATTTATCTGATGGTTGGGATTCCTTACTTTATTGTATAACGGAAGCAAACCATTCAAGCTATCTATCATTTAGGATACTAAGTGGAGCTTACCCTTTAATAGAGATGAGTTTTACTGATTCTGGAGAAACTGTCCGCTTAGTTAGGGCAATGAAAGAAGATAAATGGCTTTTTTATGAAAAAGGTGATCTTTTGTGGTTTGAAGACAAAGAACAATATAATAAAAAGCGAATTAGAGATAGGGTTACCTATGATCTATTACTTTCATATTCAAAAAAGAATGATATCGACTTTTCTTCCTCTAATTTTTTTAAAACAAAAAAAGAATCATTATGGGTATATACAATACGATAGTTTTAAAATAGCGAAACAATAAAGGTTACTAGCACAGCTGTAAAAGTAAGCTTTACCTAACCCACGAAGGCAAACACTACAACCATACCTGTTCCTGTGGGACTGTTTAAGGATAGCTTAGGAAACAGGCTGAATTATCCTACCAGCTTGTATTCCTATACTAACCTGAACGGCAGCCAGAAAGAACTACCAGATGTGAATGGCGAAATACTGTGGTAATGCAACTATCAGATTTGGGGTAAGGGCATTCATGAAATCAAACACGAATCATTAGAACAAAACCTTAGATATCAGGAACAATATTTAGACAGAGAAGACAGCTTATGTAAATACCCCAAACTTAGTACACAACTCACGTAGAAAATCATGCTGCTTGTTTTAGTGTTTTATACTCAATCGGTGTCATGTTATTTAATGCCTCATGCGGTCTTTCGGTATTATAAATCGTTAACCATTCTTCGGTTATTCTCCTTGCTTGTGCTAAGTTGTTAAAAAGATATAAATCGAGTACTTCAGTACGATAGGTACGATTAAATCGTTCAATATAGCCATTTTGATAAGGGCTACTAGGCTGGATATAATCAATGGTTATATCATGTGATTTAGCCCAGTTTATAAAGGTTTTTCCTGTAAATTCTGGCCCATTATCGACCCGTATTTTTAATGGATACCCATGATATTCAGCCAGTTTATCTAAGTAACGGGTAATCCTTCCTGCTGGTAAGCTTACTGCAATATCAATCCCTAACGCCTCACGATTAAAGTCATCGATGACATTGAATGTCCTAAAGCGACGTTGATTACGACTACTGTCACTCATAAAATCCATTGACCAACATTCACCTTGTTTATTGGGTGCTGATAGCCTTTCTGGGCTTCGTGGAGGAATGCGCTGTTTACGCTTTATCCTGAGATTAAGCTTTAATTGGCAATACACCCGTTTGCATCGGTAAGCTCTTCCGGACAGCCGTTGAGGTCGGTGTGGAAGTACATGACTCTTTCTGGGTCATTACCTCGTTTATCTATCCGCGCCAGTGGTTCGTAGCTGTTCTGGTCGATATAGATATACAGGCTGGTGGGGTGATTCGGGCCGGTTTCCTGAATCATTCTTAAGCCGTCCCACAGGAAGCGGGTACGGTTGTAGGGTTTGCCTTCGCGGTCTAACTTCTGTTTTTCGATGCGTCTGCCAAGGGCGTCATAGAGGTAGCGGTATCGTTCGGTTTTGTTGAGCTGTTCGATGCGTACTTCGCTCAGGCGGTGTTCGGCGTCGTAGTGGTAGTGCTGGGTGGCGCCGATGCTCTGTTTGGTTTGGGTTCGGCCGTGCTCGTCGTGGCGGTAATCGGTTTGGCCGTGTTTGCTGTGTTTTTTGCTTACCATCCTGTCTAGGTTGTCGTGATGTATTTACTTTCTATATGTATAATTAAATAAAACTAAGGTTCATATAAATAATATGAATCTTCTGTTAAATATAGAACTTCCTTTTTACTATTGGTCGAAATCGGTGAAATCAGAAATTCTCGCATATCACCCATATCTATTGATTTTTGAATAAAATTTATTAGTTCACTTTTTGAAACTTTAAACATTTCTCCTTTTATTATTATTTTTTCCTTAGAATTGCGACAATCTTTTGCAGCCTATGCTTATTGGTACAATCACAAATGGTTGCATTCATCGTTATGTTATTTGCCACCGATAGAGTTTAACTAACAACCACTCCTTAATTTTGTTGTTTGAATATGTGTTGCCATTCCACTATTTTAAGGGATAGTTACAATTTTAGAATTTTTTATAACTAATCTAATTGAAAATATATTCAACTCGATTCACATATAGTCCGATCTTTATATGTCAAATCAATTTCCTTACAGAATTTAATTCCCTGTAAGCCAGCACTTAAAATAGCCGATTTTACTTTATTATTGATCACAATTAAATTTGGTTGTTCTTTGCATCTAACAATATTATAACCATCAGGTATATCGTCTAATATTACTGTATATAAAAACATGTAAGCAGGATTATTTGGATCGAAATTAGTCAACTGATATTCGCTTTTGTTCATATCACAACAATCTATCTTTATTATGGGATTTATCACACTAAAACCATCAAAAATTTCATTTCCATATATTATTTCGGCATTAAAAAATTCAACTTCTGTTGGCACTACACTTTCAAGAATAGCCCTGAGCTCCAGGCTAACTAACTCAGGTCCAGTAGTAGATAGCATGTGACACTTTTTTAATTTATTAAAACAGGATTTATTCTTAGCTTTATATTTTAAAGTACAATCAAGACCTTTAAGGCTAATCCCCTCATTAAATAGTGAGAAATCCATGGATATATCATGGAGATAATCAAGCATATTATATGTATTTTCTTCTATTGAAATTATATAGCTCATCTTTTCACCACCTAAATTCAACAAGCATTATTTAACTTTGTAACTATCCCCTAAAATAGTACAGCAAAAAAGTAGAAAATTCTCTATGATAAAAGAAAAGGGGATTTAATTATGAAAAAAATGACTGAACATCAAATCGTGGCTATTTTAAAAGAAGCTGAAGCGGGTATTCCGGTTAAAGAACTGTGCCGTAAATATGGCATGGGTAATTCAACTTTCTATAAATGGCGAGAAAAATACGGCGGAATGGAAACTTCGGATATCAAACGCTTAAAGGAGCTGGAGGCTGAAAACCGCAAGCTTAAGCAGATGTTTGCCTAACTGAGCTTAAAATCCCAGCTGTAGGAAGAAATAATAAAAAAGCTTTAGTGCCCACAAAGGCACGTAAAACGTGGGCACAGCAACTAAAACAAAATCATTCAGTTACTATTGCTATGAGTTGTGCCATTGTTGGCTTAAGCCGTTGTGCTTACTATTATCAACCTAAGTTACAGGATGATTCAGTGATTATTTCGGTGTTGAATGCTATCACGGACAGGCATTTACGCTGGGGCTTTCCTAAATGCTTTAATCGTATCAAAAAGCTCGGCTATAAATGGAATCATAAACGGGTGTATTGCCAATTAAAGCTTAATCTCAGGATAAAGCGTAAACAGCGCATTCCTCCACGAAGCCCAGAAAGGCTATCAGCACCCAATAAACAAGGTGAATGTTGGTCAATGGATTTTATGAGTGACAGTAGTCGTAATCAGCGTCGCTTTAGGACATTCAATGTTATCGATGACTTTAATCGTGAGGCGTTAGGGATTGATATTGCAGTAAGCTTACCAACAGGAAGGATTACCCGTTACTTAGATAAACTGGCTGAATATCGAGGGTATCCATTAAAAATACGGGTCGATAATGGACCAGAATTTACAGGAAAAACCTTTATAAACTGGGCTAAATCACATGATATAACCATTGATTATATCCAGCCTAGTAGTCCTTATCAAAATGGCTATATTGAACGATTTAATCGTACCTATCGTACTGAAGTACTCGATTTATATCTTTTTAACAACTTAGCACAAGCAAGGAGAATAACCGAAGAATGGTTAACGATTTATAACACCGAAAGACCGCATGAGGCATTAAATAACATGACACCGATTGAGTATAAAACACTAAAACAAGCAGCATGATTTTCTACGTGAGTTGTGTACTAAGTTTGGGATATTTACAAAATTGATCTTCTACCCCATTTTGTTCTTGAGTATAAATAGCTGCTTTATTGCCTTTTAATTCCTTAGTTTTTAATATCTTTTCATCTGGCGAATATTCAGGCGGATTTCCACACCCTAATGAAATTTGCCTACCATATTTTCGTTCTTTTTTTGTACAAAATTTAAATTATTAATCATTTTTAAACGAACATCATTCGATAAATCATTTTTTACTAATGGATAATAATGGACTTCCCAGTGATTCATCGCCATAATAAATTCTTTTAATGTATTTTTTGCATTTTCTAAATTCATTTAGTTTAGTTCTCCTATTTGTTAAATATTTTACTCAACACAATCTTTCCATTTTTCACCTCTAACATAAGCTATTAGTTCATCTGGATTTTGTGGTTCATCAGGAATTTTCAAAATTGAACCATAGCTACAATAACCAATAATTGATGTCTCTATATCACTTAAATAATCAAAAGCAACCGCGGGTATATCATTGTAATCCAAATCAGATAAGTTATCTTTTATATACACAAATGTAAAATTATATATCTTTTTTCTATTCCATTTAAATTGGATTAGTTTTTCGAAAAATTCATCCATTAATTTCTCTGAGTTATCATTCAGATTCCATGATCGCATTATTCTTTTTAAATCTGTAAATGCTTCTTTTTCATCAATAATAAGTTTCGCCATTTATAAGTTAATTCCATTCAATTCGATTAAGTAGCTTTTGATATTCACCAAATTTCATATCATTGGCGGGATAAGTAGCGATGTGCCCTGTGGGTTATAATAATAGTGTAACAGTATGCTCTAGGTATCGTTTTTTTTAATTAGCCGCTAATCTTTGTTATTATTAAATAATTAGTGAATTAATTAATGGATGAGCAAAAGAATTAGATTAATTTTGCCAAATTTATATTTATGTTCTAAATGTATCATTATTTCGATAATAATTTATTTCATCAATCAGCCATTTATTATCATGCTCAAAGTCTGATTTATTTTGGGTTACATAGTCTAAAGAACCAACCAGCATCCATCCTCTTAAATTTAATCCTTTAACAGCAAGAGGCATTTCCATATCTTCTTCATCAAGATATATCTCATCATCATCTAAATTTTGAATGTAATCCCATGGAATATAATAAAACTCTGTATATTCTGGATTACTATTCCACGAATTTAAATTTGCATAAATCCATTCCCCTTGGTCTAGAAGATTAAGGTTCTTTATTAATTCATATATAGATTTAAAGCTATTCATTGGTATCCTCAAATTTCACTACAATACGAACCACCGCCCCATGAGTTCTTTCCTTCATAAGCCTTTAAGGTGATAATCAAGATATCTAGAGTTATGATCTTTCTTGCCAACTAACTGCAATAAACCACCGACTCTTTCATGATGGTACCATTTAGTTGACCAATCAATCCCAGTCAGTGCTTTTCCTAGGAAAACACCATTTTACCGGATAAAACTATCTCCAAAATTCCTGGATATTTACTTTCAATAGAAGCCTTAAGTTGAAAATCGTTTTATACATATCTTCTGGTAAACTCCCCCACCACAGATCAATTCAAACCACCCCATTAAACGCATACTGATACAGATTAACCCCCTTACAGCAACCCAATCGGATCTAGCTGGGTAAATCAGCCTATATCCGGAGCATAATACTTGAAAGTATTGTAATGTAAACTGGTTTTCCTGTCTAAATATTGTCCCTGATATCTGAGGTTTTGCTCTACTGATTCGTGTTCGATTTCATGAATCAGTTTTTCCCCATAGCTGAAAGCTGCATTCCCACAGTATTTCGCCGTTTGCATCGGTTAGTTCTTCCGGTACTTTCTAGTATTAATGAATAGCCTTTTATTTTGTTAAATATTTATTGACTAAACATTTTTCTTAATAAATTATGATAATAACACCCCTGAATACCAATTCAAGACGTATAAAGATTTAGATCTAATATTGTTTAGATCTTACTTATTTGTATTTTCATCTTTTCTAAGATTTTTTCTAAATTCATCTAGTCCTTCCGAACTCAAATCTTTAATATAGATTAATGTCGCTATGCCAGTTTTATTATTTACTTCTTTTAGCCATTCACAAAAATTATCAAATATAATATCGTCACATTCCTCTTGATATAAAAATCCAGTTTCTGTATGTGAGATCTCTAATTCCTCTAAAGCATCAATAAATTCCTTTTTATTTTTAATGAGCCAACTCATAGGTAGTTTAGTCATAATATCCATTAGCTTTAGTTCATCGTCATAATCTAAATAGGTTGTTTTATTTTTCAAAAAATTGTATAGTATATTCTCGTTCATAAATTAATATCCTGAGCCATCTAATAAAATCTGAGCCCCATTATTGTCACTACGAAAAGGTTCCCATATTACATCAGTTCTATGATTCTGCTTATTTAAGGTATTGGTAATACAAGCCATTAGACCATTTGCTAAGTTAGATGTTAGCCATTTGGCTTCCGCGGAAAAATCCGTGCCATGTCCATATATTTGATATCCATCACCCTTATACTTAAATCTAGCTCTTGAGAAACGATTAGGCTCAGTGTAACTATTCCCTAAAATAGTACAGCAAAAAAGTAGAAAATTCTCTATGATAAAAGAAATGGGGGATTTAATTATGAAAAAAATGACTGAACATCAAATCGTGGCTATTTTAGATAAACTGGGCTAAATCACATGATATAACCATTGATTATATCTAGCCCGGTGCCCTTATCAAAATGGCTATATTGAACGATTTAATCGTACCTATCGTACTGAAGTACTCGATTTATATCTTTTTAACAACTTAGCACAAGCAAGGAGAATAACTGAAGCATGGTTAACGATTTATAATACCGAAAGACCGCATGAGGTATTAAATAACATGACACCGATTGAGTATAAAACACTAAAACAAGCAGTTTAATTTTCTACGCGAGTTGTGTACTGCGTTTGGGGTATTTACAAATAAGCTTCGAGATGATATTAAATACTGCATTTCCGGATGCAAACAGTTTAGGAGATAAATATATGACTGAATGGACAGGTGTTATGTATGGCTTTTACACTAATAAGTTGATAGATGATGTATTTTCTTCATTGATCAAAAAAATAGCGTCTATTAATTATAAATATAAACAAGATAGTTTTCGAGATGAAGAATTTCTATTTTTCTATAAAAATGATGAAATGCAAGATTATCACCTTGAGAATGGCTATAATTTGGATATTAATGGTGAAGGTTGTTTTGGAGTTGAGGCAAAAAATACAACGTTGAATGGAATCGCTACACTATTTGAATTTGATAATGATTCTGATTTTGAACCTTATGATATAAATTTGCATTTTGATAATGTATGTTATTATTTACTCGTGTTACCTGAAGCAATTGAAAATTCAAATTTTTGCCAGAATATATATAATTTGTTTATTAATATTCTTAATGAAAAAATAAAATAAATACATATTCAACTGCGGACGCTTTATCCTGATAATCTCGATTCAGCTGTTGGGGTAGGTTAATCTGTATCATTATGTGCCTAATGGGTTGATTTGGTTTGATCTATTTGGTTAAAAAATAAGAAAACATCGTATGATGGTAAAAGTCGAAGAGATGCATTTAGATAGGTAAGCGTGGTGTTGGTATGCCAATCAATCACCATTACACGGTCATCTTTACGAGATAGCAATATTATGATTGCTGGAAATGGTCAGCAATAAAGTGAATGTATTGATAAAAAAAGAAAATCCACCTTCATTCAAGAGTATAGTTTTGGGTACTCTAAAACAGAACAGAGTCATGGTACTGAATCAAATATAATGTTAGACCTTCAAATAATCAGGATACTGGTTATGTTTCTGGAACTCCTGGTCATCATAATTTCTCTAAAGGAATTGATATGTGGTTTGAAAATGCATTAGGCAGAGAAAAAATTCAATTTATGTTTAATAACGAATTTAATTTTCAATCTATTGAATTGAATAGTGTTTCATTTGACAGCTATTCAGAGTTTAAATGTCATTTAAATTGCAAGGAAATCCCCAAAATTTACCCTAAAAAATGGGATAAAGTTGAATTTAATGCATTAAATTTAATTATTACTTTTAATGAGATAGTTCAGTTAAATATGTCTGGTTCAAAAATTGGTTTTTTCTGTTCACCAACCATCAATTCTTTTACTGATTATTCTGAAATAACAGTTCAACATAACAAATTACAACTTTACTGTAAATCAAAGTTTTTAATTATAGAAAGTATAACTCCCTATATAGATGAAAGATGGAATTAAAAATAAAGATGAAATAAATTTTTATTAGCTCGGTGCATCAAAAACATCAAATAGACCGCAAAGGGAATGCAGCTTTCAACTTTGGGATAAAACGGATTCAGGAAATCGAACACGAATCAATTGTACAAAATCAGATATCAGGGACGATATTTAGATAGTGGAAACCAGCTTACATTACAATACTTTCAGGGTATTATGATCTGGGTATAGGTAGATTTACTCAGCCATATCTAGTTGAATTGTTTGTGGCTTGAATCGTGGGGTTTGAGTTGTTTAAAATTCATTCGCGAATAAGAAAGTAATAATCTTGTTAAAGAAGTCGAGATTACAGGAAAATCGCATTAATCAAGTATCGATCATTTAATAGAACAGCTTTTTAAATAATAAAAATCTAGGTATTGGAACCAACGAATTTCTGAAGCTAGAGATCGATATGGGGCATATGTTTATTTTAGAGAAATAAATGATAGTATAATTGAAATATTAGGTTTAGGTAAATCTAACAAGGCTAACCAGCAAACAGTTATCAATGAAGTTTTAAAAGTATTTGGTATAGGAGCTTAAGTATTTTGAATATTAAAATTTTAAAATATGATCAAGATCTTAATCTGGTAAATGATAATGTTGATGTTGAAGTTTTTTTAGACAATGGAAAGCGGTATACTGCAACATTTTTCACTATCGAAAATATAATTTCTATTTTAAATAAGTATAAAGAAACAAAAGAGTGTTGTAATGGCTTATATTTTTGGGCATCAGATATGATTATTGTTGAAAGTTTAAATGACAAAATAATAAATAAAACGATACAGGATTTGATAAAAAATGAAGAATTTCATCATGCTTTTTCATTATTAGAGTAATTAACAAATGTAGAAAAGATCGCATATCTAAATATTCATAGTTTTTATTTCTTTGCTACCTTATTGTAGAAAATCCGCTATTAGTTTTGAAGTATAATGATACAGAAAATAGTATATGAGCCGATACAATATAATTCATATTATCAAGGATAGAATTTAGACAAGTAACTAGTTTATATTACAATACTTTCAGATATTATGCTCCAGATAGGACGCTTTACCCAGTTGGACCTGATTGGTTTAGCTGTGGTGGAATTAACCTGCATCAGTATGCCGCTAATGGATTGACTTGTATTGCTCCGTGGGGTTGGAATTATGTACCTTCAAAAAGAAAGAAACCAGTTAATTTGCCTAGTATGAAAAAGGTTAAAATAGATATGGATCATATTTTTGAACGACATAGTATGCAGGAAAAGTAATATTAATAAGCGGAAAGAAAGATTTATTTCCTAAGAATATGTCTCCAAAACAAATTGAACGTGCTGTCAGAGAAGCATATACTAATATTAAAGTCCTTAAATCTCAAGATGAACGAATTGGAACGAGGCACATCTGATAATATGATAATTGAAATTTGGGTAAATAAAGTTACTAAAAAAATTGAAACTGCTTATCCTAAAGGAGTCCTATAATGATTGATTTAATAATTAATCCTGATTCTATTCGTGTATCAAAAAGTGAAGTATCAACTCAAATATTTTCGGAAATATATTTCCAAATCGGAAATATATTTTTTCCAGACAAGAAATGGGATGATTTTACTGTCATTATATTAAATTGGTGGTTAAGAGAAGCTTGTAAAATTAAAAAAAATAATATAGCTAAAAAAAATAATGTAGCCCATTTTAGTTTTATGGATGGACCATTCTATTTTGAGGTTCATTTTGTTGGTGAAACCTGTAATATTAAATTTATAGATAATAGATATGATAAAAAGGAAGTAGTATATAGCGGTAAAATAGAATGCACCTATTTGTTTAACCTATTAAAGAAAAATGCAAATTTATTGATTCGAAATATACCTAGTGAAGCAGAAAAATTAAAAGATGTAATAGAGATAAAAAAAAGTTTAAAATTAATACAAAAACATATGAAATATTTTTAAATTTAAATTTTTTAATAAAATTTTAGTTGTAGGATTTACTAGCGTTGTTTACAGTAATTTGAGAAACTACTGTAATGAGTATACATAAAAAAACAAAACTAACGGCTTATCACAGACAAGAGATATGGCGCTTATATCATAAAGAAAAAATAACGGTCACTGATTTGGCAAAACGCTTTATGGTCAGTCGGCCTACCATTTATAATGTACTAAGGAAAGCCCGATTGAAGCTTTTTGTGCCTTTAACCAGTAAGAATGAACGTTATAAAACCATTCGTTATGGAATTAACCGTCTGGTTAAAGTCGAAAAATCGATTGAAGATAAATTAAGGCGGCAAGCTAAACGCTATAACAAAACCTATCCGGGAGAAATGCTACACGTTGATACCAAACGTTTACCTTTACTTAAAAATGAAACGAAACAGCAAACTAGAGAATATTTATTTGTCGGTATTGATG
>NZ_JAAEDW010000012.1:0-79021 GCF_013346885.1 Gilliamella sp. ESL0232
ACGATTTAATCGTACCTATCGTACTGAAGTACTCGATTTATATCTTTTTAACAACTTAGCACAAGCAAGGAGAATAACCGAAGAATGGTTAACGATTTATAATACCGAAAGACCGCATGAGGTATTACAAGCAGCATGATTTTCTACGTGAGTTGTGTACTAAGTTTGGGATATTTACAATTTGATTTTTTGTCAAATAGACATTTGATAATTCTTTATAAAACTTTATTAATCGATTAATTGGATATAAAATATTTTTTGCTGTTTATTTTGCCAAGTGATTGAATATTTGAAAGTACCTGACTTCATTAAAGTTGCTTCTTGTAAATATGCCTGACATAGATACTGTTTATTATCATTATCAGTACGGAGTGTTTTTTGATTAACAATAGTCGGTCTTTTAAAACCTTCTCTTGTGTAAATTTCTTTTAATATATTTTCTGCATCTTTACTATCACATTTTGGCGGCATTTCATCTCCACAACCAGTTAATAAAAAACAGCCTAATAATGTAAATATAAATATTTTTTTCATCAGTTTTCCTTAATCAAATAACATTTTTAATATAATTAATCAGTTTTTTTGTCATTTTCTTGTTCTTTTTTACTATATACAGCATCCCCAAAAGTGAATCCCAGCTTAAAATTAATGCCACGATAATGTATCTTTTATCAAGGGTTGAATTGTATATATCAATACTCCTACAAAATTCATTAAAAAATAAGAAATATATAATGTTTTTCTATAAAAGGGCTATATTGCCCTTTTCTTTGCTAAAACGAATAACGAACACCAATAGTTAAATCAGTTGTGCTAAGTTTTAATGATGAATTTGAGCTATTATCATTTGTTGATACATTTACTTTTCCTCCGTAAGTATATCGAGCTTGTAAATCTGTCGACCAATTGTCAGTTATTTTATAAGAAGCCCCAATACCTGCAGAGTAGGCAAAGCGAGTTTTGCTTTTGGAATCTGTATCGGCATCCTCATTGTCTCCGCCTTTTACAAGTCCTGTTCGTTCATATTTCAAAAACGCAGTACCAACACCTAGTGATGCATAAGGTGTGAAATCAGTTCCTGTATCAATATCATAATAGGTATTTAACATTAATGTATTCATACGTGTTTTTATGCTTAAATAGTAATCAGCAGTTTGTGCATCTCCATCGTCATCGATATATGACACATTTCGCGAATTGGTATTTTTATTTAAATTGCCACGTTTAGTAAACATCAATTCAGTGCGAATAGGGATACTAAATTGAGGTTTAAAGTTATATCCAATTCCTACACCACCACTAAGGACAGTCTTATTTTGAGATCCAAATCTCAAATGACTAGAATTTATATCGTCCTCATTAAAGTGATGCTCTATACTTTTTGCTTTTAGCCAACTTGCACCTATTTGGCCATTAATGTAAAGGCCTGATGTTTCTGCATAAGAAAAGCTACTTATACTTGTTAAAAAAGCTATTGTAATAAACGATTTCTTCATTTTTATTCCTTATTTTGCCTAAATTGACTTTTAAAAGTATAAATTAAAAATATAAAACTATCAATAATGGATTTATTTATTTATTTTTGTATCAATAAAGGATATTCAATAAAAAGACTAACATCTCGACAATAAATACCAATTTAAATTTTAGTTATGAGCAAAGACATTTAATGGCAAAAGTACCTGTATCTGATATAGATAAAAAAGTAGGAAAGCGCATACAACACTGTAGAAAAGAAAACAATTTAACTATAGCTGAGTTATCTGAACGAGTAGAGTTATCAACTCAGCAATTATCTCGCTACGAAAGAGGGATTAATAAAATTAATCTGGATCATTTAACTAAAATTGCACATAAATTAAATACACCAATAAGTTGGTTTCTTATTGATGAAGAACAAAGTTATATCTTTAATAGTTCCAATAAAGTAAGTGAAAACAAAACGGGATATTATTCTACACAAAATGATCTAAAAGCCCGTTTATTACAACGTTGGGATATGTTATCAGTTGAACAAAAACGGGCAGTTATCATTTTGATTGATACAATGTAATAAAAAATAAGTTTTTATTTTAAGATTTTAAAACTTTTTGGAGCTTTGTTAGACGTTTTTAGATGATAAGATAATATATATAAATAAGTAATTATTTCACCTTTATAGGTCATGATTTCATATATATCAATAACATTACTAATATTATCAGCACCTGTACTTCCTATTCTTAACAAAAAAAGAAGGTCAATCAACCTCAGTTATCATTGGGGATGGTCGGCTAAATCGTCTTCATTAATCATGGTGAAATTTCTGTTTTTTATCTTTCAACGTAATAAGGAAATTCATTAGCTTTGCAAAGTATCATTAAATGCATAAATTTAAACTGGTTCTTAATTTTTAGTTTCATCAAAAGTATGATAAATGTAAGTTGTATAATGTAGTCATTTATATAATAATTTTTAACAATAATTCGAGTTGTTTACAGTAGTAGTTTTTCAAGTTACTGTAAACAACTTGATGAATTCCTACACTTCATTTTTTCCCGATAAATAATCTGAAATAGATACAAATTTATCATTATGTAATACTAAGGTTATGATTAAAAAAGCTGATGTAAATCCCGCTAATGCCGTGCCAGTTACTCTTTGCGAATGTTTGGTTCTTCTTTCATATTTTTCTCTTTTTAAAGCCATAGAAATTATTAAAGCGATAATAATACAAGTTATTGCGATAAAAGGAATAAACATCTTTGTATAGAAAGCCAATATAAAATCTTGAATATTGTTATTATATAAAAACGTTGCTTTGGCGATAGCAACTAAGAATATAGCAAATGCTGCAATACAGACGTATAGCGTTATGTTTGGTGATACATTTAACCAATGCATAATGACAAAAAATACAACAGGTAATAGCACTGACGCTATCACAAATCCGACATCAGTATAGTTAGCAAAAACTGTAATTTCGCGCTTGTTACTTTTATAAATCCCATAGGCTGCAATTATAAGTAGTACAACGGTCGAAATAAACCATAATAGGTAGTTAGGTTCAGAGGTGTTTTGTTGTGTGATTGCAAAACTTGAAGTTGGCAAGATTAATATTGACAATGTAAAGATTATTGTTGCGAAGATTTTTCTCATTTTAAATATACCTTATGTCATTAAATATATTTTTATTTTTTAGTTTATAAAAGTTATTTTTAATATTTCTATTAGTTATTGTAAAAAATAATTAAGGGTACCAATATGTAAAATATTTGGGTACCCATAAATAGGTTTGGGTCAGAAAAGAATATTAAAAATCTTCATTTGATTGATTTTGAAAGTTTATAAGTTGTTTTTTAGGCAATGTAAAATTTACACCTAAACGGATATTATCATCTTCATCAGATATAACAATGAGCTCTGCTTGTCTTGCTGTATCAGGTATTCGGTGAAGTAATGACATATAATTATTGGCTTTGCCAAAAACACCTTGTAGAGAATCATTGCTGATAGCTATAATATTTAACGATGTAGAATGAGAAATAGCATCTAGCCAAAATTCTTCAAAAGCTTTTTGAGTAGCATTTTGACCTTTTTCTTTTATGATAGATACAAAGTCAACATTGTTAGAATCATCTGTAGCATAAATAATAGAAAAGTTCTTGCTTATCGCAGTCAGTAATGTTCCTAATTTATTACCGTTATCGTCTGAATCTGTTTCAAGATAAACAGATTCTAAAAGATTATTTTGGTTAAAAATCAGTACCATTGTCCATTGAAAACCGAGAAAGCTTTGGTTGTAACTTATCAGCTGATTTTGATCGTCAGGATCTTGTTCAGTGCTATATTGCTGCATTACTTCATTTTTAGGCATATTGTAATACAAATTTTTGTATAAAGGTGTTTTGGTTGAAGAATAGGAGGTATCAGCACCAACGGTAAGAGTAGTAAAAATTAGCCAACAAAAAACTAATAAGTGGCGTAAGTTATTTTTCATATTATTCCTTTCAGCATAATATTTAATAAACCGATAAGATCCTAAGTAGGATCTTATTCATAATTATTCAACAAAAATTGCAAATATTCGAGTGATAACTGTTAAACTTACAAATATTAATGATATGATTTTCCATACATTTTTATTATTATCATTGGTTGTGTTATAGACAGCGAATAACGTGGCTATTGACCAAATGATAATCAAAATATTGCCATTAAATAACCCTGAACTTGAACGTGTAAACATATCAACAATTGTAATAACAACGACAGGAAGAAACCAAAACAACCAAAATGTTTTTGCAAGTCCATATTCTCCTTTAATATATTTAATGTGTGAAGACATGCTTTTATTTTGTTGTTCTTTTATTTTATCTAGTAATGACATGCTATACTCCTTTTTTATTAGTTAACAATTTGAACAAAAAATTGGTTTTTATTTTTTTTGTCTAAAAATACAGAATATTTAACAGGGAATGCTCCATTACCACCAAAAGAAACGTTTGCTTGGCATAAGTATCTCTTTTGTTCTTTATCTTCGTTAAGTGTTAATTGATCGCTAATGTTAATAAAAGAAAGTTGACCGCCACCTTGTTTTGCCATTATTTGGTTCAATAGCTTTTTTGTATCTTTGCTATCACAGCTAGGCGGCATACCATCCCCACAACCTGTTAAAAAAAGCCCTAATATTGATATAGATAGTAATTTCTTCATCGTTTTTCCTTTTTTATGAATGTTAAAAATTCAATTGTAGACTAGTTATTTTAATAAGTCTATAATTGGAATTAAATTAACAAAAAATCCATTAATGGATTTTTTGTTGATGATTAGTTTGATTATATTAATAATGATATATGTCAAAATTTGACATAGAAAAGAATAATTTTTACTATTGAGTAGTATATTTATTTGAGGTGTTTTTGTTATTCTTCATCAAACCAATCCCAAAAATCAACGGGTTTAATAACTTCCACCATATTGCCCCACATATAGAGATACCAAGACATTTCAAGGGCACCGCCTGCTTTAAATTTAACGGTTATTGATTTGTCTTTATTTTCTATCATAGTTTGAGTTGGGTGGAAGATATAATGTCTAACTTCTTTTGCTACTTCAGGACTAAAACACCACTCCACATCGAAAGGTTCCTCTTTAAAGGTACCAAACATATCTTGACAGTAATCAGTTAAATTAAATGAATTGGGGATTGTATAACTAAGTTCTAAAATATTAATTTTTTCTATATTATGCAAAATAAAATGATGGATCTGTTGGCCATAATAATTATCGCTGTGCCTTGCTAAAAGGTAATGATTTCTTTCACTATATAAAATTCCGTAAGGCTCTAAAGTGTTGTGACTATATTTTCCGCTATTTTTGTTGTAGTATTTTATTTTTATTTGTTTTTTATTAAGCAAAGCTGTTCGTAATGTATTGAGTATTTCTACATCTAAATGAAACCTAGGTCCAGGGCGAAAAGCTAACCCTTCAATTTTCAATAATGCTTCTGTTTCATCTTCAAGGCTTCTTTTACGTTTTTTAGATTGTAATAAATTTTTAATCTTTGTTTCTAAACTAACTAGTGATTTGGCTTGCTCGTGTAAATTATGTTGCTGTAAAAAATTCACACTAGCCTGCAAGGCAGAAAGCTCTTGTGGGGAAAAAGTAAAAAGTGCATTCATCTGTTGAGATGAAATCCGCCATCGCTTGCAGCGTCCGTCTGTTGAATACTCTTCCATATTTGGAAAATAATCACGCAACCCTGCACACATTCGTTGTGCTGTTCGTAGTGATACGTTATAACGTCGTTGGATCTCATCTAATGATAAACCCTCAGCACTATTTTGTAATTCAAAAGCAAGATCAAACAAATCCCATGATTTTTCGTACATTTTTATTTTCCTACTCAGATATTAAATATGACAAAATCTGTCATTATTTTACATTAAGATAAACAATAATAATAACAAAGTAGATATTTATGATGATAATCAATCAAAAAGAGTTAGCTATAATTGATCAAGCAAAAAAAATCATGAAAAAATATATACAAGTAGGGAAAAAGATATCCACAATAGATCATGTTAAGGATTATTTTATATTTCATTTAGGATTATATGATTATGAAGCGTTTTGTGTTTTGTATTTAAATAGTCAAAATAGAATTATTGCACTAGAGGAGCTATTTCGTGGCACAATTAATGAGTCAAGTGTTTATCCTCGAGAAATTGTAAAGCAAGTATTATATTATCAAGCAACAGCCATTATTTTGGTTCACAATCATCCAAGTGGCGATAAAGAGCCTAGTTTATTGGATATTTTATTAACCTCTAAAATTAAAAATGCATTAGCGTTGATCGATGTTGTTGTATTAGATCATTTGATTGTTGCTAGAGATAACGTTATTTCAATAAAGGAAAATACAAAATATAACTCGATGAATCTGTTTAATTGATATTTAGCTGATTATCTGGCGATTAAAACACCAAAAAAATCTATTAGTGGAATTTATTCGTTTTTTTAATCCTAAAAAGGTATTTAATTATTATTTTAATCTCAGACAATGATAGCCATGATTTTTTTATATTAGATATTCCCAGCATGGTAAAACTAGCAGCGTCAAATACAGATAAAATAGTAGGTAAACGAATACAACAGCGTCGTAAAGAAATGGATTTGACCGTTGCTCAACTTTCCGAAAAAATCAATTTATCTCCGCAACAATTAGCACGTTATGAACGAGGTGAAAATAAAATTAACTTCGATCATTTTGTTAAAATTGCAGAGTACCTAAAAACACCAATAAGTTGGTTTTTTATTGATTTTGATACCTATCCTAACGGTTCGGTATTAAATAATAAAATAAGGGAACAGCAACAAAGTTATGAAATGAAATTTACCGACAAACAACATAATGACCTTGACGCTCGTTTATTGCAACACTGGCGAGTATTATCTATAGAACAGAAACGAGCATTCATACTATTTTTAGATACCTTAAAATAAATCTAAAAATATACTAAAACAATGAAATTCCCTCTTAAAAGTTACCGTACGCTAACAAATTTTTAAAATTAATTAACTTTATTATTCAATAGGCTATAACCTTGACGTTTTTACAGTAATTTTTACCGTCGATGCTCTATTGTTATTTCCGTGTACAGGTATTAATGGTAAATAAAACCATACTATTTATATGGTAATACTCTGTATTTAATATTTGATGAAGGAAAACAAAGGCAATAAACTCTGCGTTATTGGCTATAAAGTTATCCGGTGTAGTATTACAACGCCATCAACCAATACATAAGAGCATATAGAAGACAAAGTCTGCGATTCTTGCGCTTTTGCAACTGAGTAGCAAAAGCGCTTTTCAAAAAAATAAAACTTACTACAACAAAAAAGTACTCTTCGCTAATCCACCTTATAGGTGAATAGTAATTACTAATTTTAACCTTAATTAGTTAAAAACAGTTTAAGCGAAGGATTATGTGTTTCGTTGTGGAAACCATAATCGAGTTCAGTTAGGTGTTGATTAAACTGGTTAAGGGTTGATTCGTCGATTTCAAACGCAGCAAGTACACGCCCATAATCGGTACCGTGGCTACGATAGTGGAACATTGATATATTCCAATTAGTCCCTAACGTTTGTAAGAATTTAAGCAACGCTCCTTGCGATTCAGGGAACTCAAAACTGTATACTTGTTCTTGAAGCGGTTTGCAAGGTTTGCCACCAATCATGTAGCGTACATGTAGTTTTGCCATTTCGTCTTCGGTTAGATCCACTACAGGGTATTTTGCAGCAGCAAGTTCTTGCATAATTTCATCTTTTTCTTCACTTTTCGAGATTTTTATTCCCACAAAAATACAAGCAGATTTTTCATCATGATAGCGGTAATTAAATTCGGTTACTGTGCGTCCACCTAATAGCTGACAGAAACTTAAAAAACTGCCTTTCTTTTCTGGAATGGTGACTGCTAATAGCGCTTCACGTTTTTCGCCTAATTCACAGCGTTCTGATACATAGCGCAAGCTGTGGAAGTTTAAATTAGCGCCTGACAGTATATGAGCAAGTTTTTCACCACAGATGTTATGCTGATCGACATATTTTTTTAGTCCAGCTAATGCTACTGCGCCAGATGGTTCAGCTATTGCACGTACATCGTCAAATAAGTCTTTCACTGCCGCGCAAATTTCGTCGCTATTCACGGTAATAATATCATCAATATATTGTTGGCAAAGTCTGAATGTTTCATCGCCAATTCGTTTGACAGCAACGCCTTCAGCAAAGAGTCCAACACGCTCTAAATCAACAGGGTGACCTGCATCTAATGCAGCTTTTAAGCAAGCTGAGTCTTTAGGCTCAACAGCAATAACTTTGATTGATGGCATGATTTGTTTGATTAATACTGCAATGCCTGCGGCAAGCCCACCACCACCAACAGGTACAAAGATTCGGTCGAGTTTAGCATTTTGTTGTAATAGTTCCATAGCAATACTGCCTTGCCCAGCAATTACTAATGGATGATCAAATGGTGGAATAAAGATGCGATTTTGTTCTTTAGCCAGTTCCATTGCTTTGGCTTTGGCTTCGTCAAAGTTGGCACCATAAAGTAATACTTCACCACCAAAACTTTTTACAGCTTCAACTTTGATATCGGCAGTTGTTAGTGGCATAACAATTAAAGAACTGATGCCTAATTTTGTAGCCGAAAAAGCCACTCCTTGCGCATGGTTGCCAGCCGACGCAGCAATAACGCCGCATTTGCGTTCTTCTTCACTTAAGCTGGCTATCATGGCTTGTGCTCCACGGATTTTGAAGCTGTGGACGAGTTGGCGGTCTTCGCGTTTGACAAAAACTTGATTGTGTATTCTTGCCGATATTTTTTCCATTTTTTCAAGTGGAGTTACTTCTGCTACATCATATACGGCGCTACAAAGCGTTGCTTTTAAATAATCTGCACCAGTAAGTTGAGTATTTTCTTGTTTCACAATTAGCCACCTAATTTACTTTTATCTCGTACGGCACCTTTGTCTGCGCTTGTTGCTAAACTGGCGTAAGCTTTAAGCGCAAATGAGACGTAACGATCTCGATTATGAGGCGTAAATGCTTTTTCACCTCGTTCTAGTTCTGCAACTCGTCGACGTTCAAGTTCAGAAGTTGGGACATCTAGTACTAATTTACGATTTGGGATATCAATATCAATAATATCACCATCACGAACAAGACCTATAACGCCGCCATTTGCTGCTTCAGGAGAAATATGACCAATCGATAAGCCAGAGGAACCACCAGAAAAACGTCCATCTGTTATCAATGCACATTTTTTGCCTAGACCCATGGATTTTAAATAACTGGTTGGGTAGAGCATCTCTTGCATACCCGGTCCGCCTTTTGGTCCTTCATAAATGATGACAACGACATCACCTTCAACCACTTTGCCTCCTAATATGCCATCAACAGCATCTTCTTGGCTTTCAAATACTTTTGCAGGACCTCGGAAAATTAAATTTTCAGCAGCAACGCCTGCGGTCTTAACAATTGCGCCATCTTGTGCAACATTACCATAGAGTGTTGCAAGTCCACCGTCTTGACTATAGGCGTGAGCTTTATCACGAATACAACCATTTACACGGTCATCGTCAAGTGAATCCCAATAGCAATCTTGTGAAAAAGCTTTAGTGGTGCGAATGCCTGCAGGTCCACTACGATACATTTTTTTTACTGCTTCGTCGGTAGTTTGAGTTATGTCGTATTTGGTGAAAGTTTCTTGTAATGTTAGTCCTAGAACGTTGTGAACATTGCGATTTAGTAATCCTGCTTTATCTAGTTCAGACATAATTGACACAACGCCACCAGCTCGGTGAACATCTTCCATATGGTATTGCGCTGTACTTGGCGCTACTTTACATAAATGTGGGACTTTTCGCGATAATCTATCTATATCTGACATGGTAAAGTCGATTTCGCCTTCTTGTGCGGTGGCTAACAAATGTAATACGGTGTTAGTCGATCCCCCCATAGCAATGTCTAATGACATAGCATTTTCGTATGCCGCTTTTGTTGCAATTGAACGAGGCAGGTAAGATGCATCATCATGTTCATAATAGCGTTTGGTGATTTCAACAATGCGTTTAGCTGCATTTAAAAAGAGTTGTTCACGTTGTTTGTGAGTGGCAATAAGTGAACCATTGCCCGGCAGCGAAAGCCCTAAAGCTTCGGTTAAACAATTCATCGAGTTAGCGGTAAACATGCCTGAGCAAGAACCACAAGTAGGGCAGGCAGATTCTTCGATGGTTTTGCTATCTTCATCGCTAACATTTGGGTTAGCACTTTGAATCATTGCGTCAACTAAGTCTAATTTAATGATTTGGTCAGATAGTTTGGTTTTGCCTGCTTCCATCGGTCCACCTGAAACAAAAATGGTTGGGATATTTAAACGAAGCGAAGCCATTAACATTCCCGGTGTGATTTTGTCGCAGTTAGAAATACAGATCATGGCGTCGGCACAGTGTGCATTAACCATATACTCGACAGAATCAGCAATGAGTTCTCTTGAAGGAAGTGAGTAAAGCATTCCACCATGTCCCATGGCAATACCATCATCAACTGCGATTGTATTGAACTCTTTGGCAATGCCACCCGATGCTTCAATTTGTTTGGCAACTAGCTGTCCAATGTCTTTTAAGTGGACATGTCCTGGTACAAATTGTGTGAATGAGTTAACCACCGCAATGATGGGTTTACCAAAGTCTTCATTTTTAACGCCAGTTGCACGCCATAATGCACGGGCACCAGCCATGTTTCTACCCTCGATCGAGGTTGCTGAACGATATTTAGGCATTTCCTGCTCCCAATTTTATGCAAGTAACCGTGTTTAACGGTTTGTAGTTTTTAATATTAATCAACAGGTTAAAAAGTCATCCGCCAACATAGTTGGCGGATTTTTGATTTTATTTATTATTTAACAAGATCTAACCAACCATATTTATCTTCAGTTTTACCATTAAATAAACCAAAGAATGTTTGTTGGATTTGTTTGGTGATTGGACCACAACGGCCAATGCCAACTTGGATGCGGTCAACACTGCGCACAGGTGTGATTTCAGCTGCAGTACCTGTCATAAAGACTTCATCTGCCAGATAAAGTGATTCGCGTGATAGTGTTTGTTCTCGCACTTCAATACCAATGTCACGTGCTAGCGTTAATACTGCATCACGTGTAATACCAGGTAGCGCCGATGACGATAAAACCGGAGTGTATAAAATGCCATCTTTAATAATAAAGAGATTTTCACCAGCACCTTCAGATAAGTGACCATGAACATCTAACGCAATACCTTCTTGGAAGCCATTTGCTCTCGCTTCAGAACCAATTAATAATGATGATAAATAGTTACCACCTGCTTTAGCTGCGGCAGGAATTGTATTTGATGCAACGCGATGCCAAGATGAGACCATTGCATCAATACCTTTGTCTAATGCTTCTTCGCCTAGATAAGCCCCCCATGGAAATGCAGCTATCATAACATCGGTTTTATAATCCTCACGTGGGTTAACGCCCATACCCACATCACCAATAAAGACTAATGGGCGAATATAAGCGCTTTTTAAATTATTTTTTTTAATGGTTTGACGTGTAGCTTCCATGATTTCATCAAGAGAATAAGGTACAGGGAAACGATAAATTTTTGCTGAATTTAACAGCCGTTGAGCATGTTCTTTGTGGCGAAAAATGGCAGGACCTTTATGGGTGTCATAACAACGTACACCTTCAAATACTGAAGTTCCATAATGTAAAGCATGTGACATTACATGAACTTTTGCATCTGCCCATGGAATCATGTCACCATTCAACCAAATATAATCAGATTTTGCTGTAGAACTCATTTTGTTTCCCTCTTTATTTTTCAATTTGTTAAGCATGTATTTTGCTTTAGGTATTTTTGTTTTAACGGTCAAGCATTATACTACACTTATTTGTTTATTTAACTGTTAAATTGTTTACCATCTTTGATTTAAATTATTATTTAATAATAAGTTGTTTGAGATTATTATTACTCAATTACTATTACATCTTCTAATTTTGCTACTTGATTTTGTAGTGTCGAAAACGCTCTTTCGGTGGTTAATATTAATGTCATAATTAGTATGTTGTTTTCAACTGTTTGCATTTGCATTGATTTAATATAACCACCCCGATGACGGATAACCCGTAATATACGTTCAAGTGCCCCCAATTTGTCATAAGCTTTTATGACTAATTGGTATTGTGTTTGTTTGTTCATTGCTTACTCCTCACAACTTCTATCTAGCATGTTTTCGTTTGCTGCTCCAGGTGGTACCAGTGGCCATACGTTTTCTAATTCATCTATGCATACATGTAAAAGATAAGCACCTTTTGAATTAAATAGGTTATTGAGCGCAGTATCGATTTGTGACTTTTTGTTGATAGTTTGCCCAGGTATATCAAATGCTTTAGCTAGCATTAAAAAGTCGGGATTATCTGATAAATTTGTTTCGCTGTATCTTTCGTTAAAAAATAATTCTTGCCATTGGCGAACCATACCTAGGCGTTGGTTATCAATTAATACGATTTTTATTGGCAATTTTTTACGTTTTATAGTGGCTAATTCTTGGACATTCATCATGAAAGATCCATCACCTGATACACAAATTACACAGTCATTGGGTCTTGCCATTTGTGCGCCAACGGCCGATGGTAAACCAAATCCCATTGTGCCAAGCCCACTTGATGTAATGAAGTTTTGAGGGTGATTAAAGCACATATGTTGTGCTGTCCACATTTGGTGTTGTCCCACATCGGTAGTGACAATAGTATTAGCTGATTTTCGCTCAGAGATAGTTTTTAATAAAGTTGGCGCATAAATAGCTTCACCGGGGTGATCATAGCGAGTTGGATGTTGTGCTTTTAATTGATTAATTTTTTTATGCCATTTATCAATTGAAACTGTTTGATTTAGTAGTGGTAAAACTTGCTTTATATCGCCTTGTAATCCTAAATGGCTTTGGCGTAATTTGTTGATTTCAGCTTGATCAATATCAATATGAAGTACTTTAGCATGTCGTGCAAATTCATTAAGATTGCCGGTAACCCTGTCATCAAATCGTACTCCTAGGGCAATTAGTAGGTCACACTCTTGCACTGCTAAATTGGCTGCTTTTGTTCCATGCATGCCGACTAATCCTAAATAATAGGGATTATTAATATCGGCAACACCAAGCCCTTTTAATGTTGATACACTTGGAATTTGTGTTAATTCCATAAAGTTTCTAAGTTCGGATATTGCGCCTGAAAGTCCAACACCTCCACCAATGTAAAGCATTGGTTTTTGGGCTTGGGTGATCATTTGTTTGGCTTGTTTTATATCATCAGGCAAGATTGGGTATAGTTGAGTTTTATTCTGTGCAATTTTTAATGAGGATGGTGTTAAATAGTTATGATAATCTAGGTTTTCAAGCTGTATATCTTTGGGAACATCAATTAATATTGGTCCCGGTCTTCCCGAATTGGCTAAGTTAAACGCCTCTTCTAATATATTGGGTAAATCGTGCGCATCATCGATTAAATAACTGTGTTTGGTGCAAGCAAGAGATAATCCCAAAACATCAACTTCTTGAAAGGCATCTGTACCAATAAGTTTGGTTGGTACTTGACCAGTTATAGCAACAATCGGAACAGAATCAATCAAAGCATCAGCAAGACCTGTAATGATGTTAGTTGCACCAGGACCCGAGGTGGCAATGCAAACACCAGTTTTTCCTGTTGCACGAGCGTAACCAATAGCCGCCATGGCAGCACCTTGTTCATGACGACATAGTACATGTTCAATACCCCCGTCATAAAGTGCATCGTATAGAGGCATAATTTGTCCACCAGGATATCCAAAAACGATGGTTACGCCTTTTTCTTTTAAGGTTTTTACTATCCACTGTGTTCCTAACATTTATTCCTCGCTTGTACTTTACCTATCCATTAACCATAAAAAAACCCCCGCTTTTTGGGAGCGGGGGTTTTCTGATTTATGTATAAACATATTTTTTATTCAAAAACGCCCCCGCGCAGGAATAATGACCACGCTGACAATAATATTGATGAGGACGATTTTGAGTGAAAATTTCATAATGTTGGATGATTAACTTTTTATCATTTTTTAAAATATTTTTAACAAAATACTCGTTTTTAAAAAAAGTGCAACAGTTTTTTATTGCTTTTGCTATTTAGCACAAATAGTTTGTGAAAAAGTTTCAGGAAACACTGTGTTTTAGTATAAAAATATCGGTTTTAATAGTTTGGTCTGATGTTTTTGCAATGTCAGTGTATAAAAAACAAATATAAGTAATATAAAGAAATATCGAATATTTAAAAAATGATATCAGTATGAAAATATTGCAACTAATTATTTTTGTTATTTTTAAATTGGTTTTAATAAACTTTGATAACGCTAAAAAACTTCACAAGATACATCTACCGCGGATTGGGAAAATGGTGATCTTAATGATTCTCAAAGTTCAGTCAATGATCCAATCCTTCAAAAATTACTTAACGCATATTGTGAAAATAGTAATGAGATGAATGAGCTTAAAAAATTTTCTAAATGGTGTTAACTATCACTACGATATAAATAATAAAAAAATCATAATAATTTATCTAAAATCAATATGTTGTAAATAAAAGCAACCTGTTTTTAAAATTTTCTTTTACTAGCTTCGTATATGTTAATTTGATACACTTAGTTCAGTGCAAGATTATGCAATATTTAAGGTTTCGGCTTTACTAATTTCAATGACCTCACCAAGCCAATCATAGAAAGCCGCCTTTGTTTATTATTAGCCTCACTTTTTGTTTGTTTAAAAATCTTTGGGGATGATATTGAGCAATGCTATTAAGTTTAAAAAAGAATATTCTAATTTTTGTTGTCAGTAAATATAATTTATTGAATTAATTAGTTATTTTAAAGATTAAAATAGGTTTATCAATAGGATTTTGTGATTATTAATTGATTTCATTTAAGTTATATCGAATTTGTTTTCAAATACATGTTTAACTTAGGAGAAAATTATGAGCAAACAAATCTATAATCCACTTACCAAATATCATCATGATAAGTTCCCAAAACAAACACAAGTTGCACCAGCTTTACAGTGTGAAATGACCCCAACTCCTGATTGTGGTGAAAAAAGCTATCAAGGCCATGGCCGCTTAGAAGGACGTAAAATGCTTGTTACTGGTGGCGATTCTGGTATTGGTCGGGCGGCAGCGATTGCTTATGCTAAAGAAGGTGCTGATGTAGCAATAAATTACCTTCCTTTCGAGCAAAAAGACGCGGAAGATGTTGCTAAGGTTATTCAAGCGGCTGGGCGCAAAGCTGTATTGATCCCTGGTGATTTGAGTGACGAGACTTTTTGTAAAAAATTAGTTGAAGAGGCGCACCATCAATTAGGTGGATTGGATAATTTGACATTGGTTGCTGGTAAGCAGGTTGCTGTTGAAGATATTATGGAACTTACTACCGAGCAAATTAAGAAAACCTTTGAAGTTAATGTGTTTTCGCTTTTTTGGTTAACTAAAGCGGCTTTAGGTTACTTAAAACCAGGATCAACCATTATTACAACTTCATCTGTTCAGGCTTATCAACCTAGCAGTAATTTATTAGATTATGCTTCAACTAAAACAGCTATTATTGCATTTACACGTGGATTAGCTAAACAATTAGGTCATAAAGGTATTCGTGTAAATTCTGTTGCCCCAGGTCCAGTTTGGACTCCATTACAAATTTGTGGTGGTCAACCAAGTGACGCTATTCCTGAATTTGGTAAACAAACTCCTTTACAACGAGCTGGTCAACCTGTTGAACTTGCTGGTGTTTATGTACACTTAGCATCTGAAGAATCAAGTTATACAACTGGCGAAACTTATGGTGTTACAGGCGGTATGCATATTAACTAATTGATATTTGTTATAGTAAAAGAGTTTATTTAAACTCTTTTACTATTAACATTAGATAAAATTAACTTTTAAAATAAAATAGTTGTTATGAGTTAATTCATGGTAGTCAAAAAATTAAATAAAAAAGGAATAAAAATGAAACTTTTTAAAGTGATCACTTTAGTAGTGTTAGGGCTTTTTTTAGTCAATTGTGATAATTCAAAATCAAAAACTGATGATATTAAACAACAAGCCAAACAAACAAGTTCAGAAGTAAGTGACAAGGCCAATCAAGCAGGTGCAGAAATTAGCGATAAAGCTAATCAATTAAGCTCAGAAATTGGTGATAAGGCTAGCCAATTAAATGCAAAAATTGAGGACCAAGTTAAGCAAGTAAGCTCAGCCATTAGTGATAAAGCTAAAGATTTGTATCAACAAACAAAATCAGAAAAAGATGAGATGCTTAATAAGATTGAAGAAGGTAATTATAATGTTGCTCAAGGTTTGATGATCAAGGCAATTAAAACAAAATTACCTGCAACAATTGATTCAAGTGTAACTTTAGTTGATGTATCGTCAGATGGCAATGCAATTAATTATAAATATATTGTGAATAATATCACTAAAGATGCATTACAGGCTAAAACTAGTCAAAAGAGTTTACAAGATAAATTGGTTGAGTTTTATTGTGGTGATGATTCTAGCATGAAGACTTTAAGATTAGTATTCCCTAGAGGAGCTAACCATAATTATTATATCAATGATGATAAGGTATTTTCAGTAGATGTAAAACCAAGTGATTGTGATGATGATGATTAAATATATTTTTATTAATTTGGATAAATAGTTAAATTTTATTAATATAAAAGGGCTGATTGAAGCCCTTTTTATTTTGGACGCTCTTTCTTAATAGTGTTCTTTTACAGCTCTTTTAAAGATTAATTAGTATTATTATTACTGTTTTTGTATTTTTATAGTTTTATCTTTTAAAAGATATCAGGTAGTGATGAATTAGCTTGGGTAGGAATAAACATGAAAGGCATGAAAGTAACATTTGTGATGTTAATGGGAATAATATCATTTGGTTTTAATAATTCAGAAGCAAAAGTTATGGGTACTCAGCGAACTGGTATTCAAGAAAATATGGATATTGTTGAAAGAGGACAAAATATTATTGCTCAATCAACACCTGAAAAAATCAAAGAATTTAATGAGCAAAAAGATGGTGATTATAGTTTTGCTCAAGATTCGGTTGTTGCAGGTATAAAAGAAAAGTTACCCATTGTGATTGATAAATTTACGATGTTCAATGACATATCAAAAGATAACAATAAACTTATTTATAAATATATTATAAAAGGTTTGCCTAAAGATGTGATATTGCTAAAGCAAAATCAGCAATCTGTATTAAAAACGATAGTTACTTTATATTGTGGTAATGACCCAAATGTTGAAGCGTTGAAACTCATATTCCCAAATGGAGTAAGTCATAATTATTATCTTGAAAATGAGAAAATTATGTCGTTTGATTTGGAACCGAGTGATTGTGATTCTAAATAACCATTAATCAACTTAAAAAATACTAGAAACCATCAGCACTAAATAAGTGGGGGCTTATTAAAGCTTACTTTTTGTTTTAAATTGTAAATTTTTTTATGTACTTTTTTCACTGATATTTTACAATTTATTGACCACTTTTTAAATAAGTGGTCGATATGTAATTTATAAAATTTACTCAAAGGAATAATAATGAAAAGTTTAAAAACAGTGTCAGCAATTTTGATAAGCTTGGTTCTTTGTAGTTGTGATAATTCAAAATCTGATGCTAATAAAGCAGTTGGTGATTCTTCAAAAAATACTGAATTAAGTCGTTTGCAAGAAACTATTATTAACGAAGCAAAAAAAATGCTTCCAGTTAAAGTTGATGCAAAAACTAATTTGATTGATATAACTAAAGATAATGATTTAATTAATTATAAATATGTAATTGATAGTTCAAAAGATGAGTTATCAATTCCTGATACTCAAAAAATGACGACAGAAAGTCTAAAAACACTTTATTGTAGTAATAGCTCACAAGTTAAACAACTTAGGGATGCATTCCCAAATGGTGTTAGTCATAATTATTATATAAATGATGAGCAATTATTTAGTGTTAAATTGACACCAGCTTCTTGTACTGCTAACTAAAGTAGTTTGTTTTAATTTTTGATATAATTTATTAATGTGATATAAAACAGGGTAATTTCCCCTGTTTTTTTTGAGTTATTCTAGTTCTTTACCTTTTGTTTCGGGTATTAAAAATACAAATGCAGCCGCTGATAATAAATAAGCAGCAGACAGTAAAGCTAATGCGTAGCTAATTGAATAAACAGTAGCTAAATATGCAATTAAAACTTGCGATATTCCTGCAATTCCTCGACCTACATTAAAAATAATATTTTCAGCACTTGAACGGGCATCTGTTGGGTAATGTTCAGCAAGCAATGCACCATATCCGCCCATCATACCATTTACAAAAAAGCCAATTGCTGAACCAAATATGATTAATATAAACATATCAGTTTGATGAAAATAAAACCAAATTGAAACTGCCGAAACGAATAAAAATAGGATATAAGAAGGACGGCGGCCAAATTTATCACATAACCAACCAAAAATTAAGATCCCTAGTGACATACCAATTGTTGTTGAGATGGTCCAGAACATTGTATTTTTGAATGGCAATTTGAGTTCAGTTGCAATCATATTTGGCATCCAAACCATGAGCCCATAAAAACCAAAATTTTGTACTGCACAGGCAATAGTTAACCCTATTGTAGTTGCTACGGTTCGAGAATTTTTAAATAATTTGCCAATGGCAATTTTATTTTTGTTTTGAGCTTTCAAATTTTGCCAGATTTCTGGTTCTTTTAGACCTTTACGTGTCCAAGCAACAAATAGAGCTGGTAGTACCCCCATGGCAAAAGCCCAGCGCCAACCATAAATTTCACCAATAAAATTAACGGTTAATGCGGCTAAAATGATACCAGCTTGAAAGCCTAATGCTACAATGGATGTTGCTCTTGAACGTTTATTTTTAGGCCAGCTTTCTGAAACTAGAGTCATACCAATTCCAAATTCACCACCAAGACCAAGTCCACTTAAAAAGCGAAAAATTAAAAAGCATTCATAGTTAGGTGAAATTGCACATAACCCTGTGAAAAGAGAAAATATTAAAATAGTCCATGAAAAGACTCTTACTCGACCATATTTATCGGCAAGGATACCAAATAAAATACCGCCTAATACGGCACCAAGTAAGGTTACTGATGTTAAGGTTCCTAAATCAGCTTTAGTTAGATTAAAGCTGGTCGAGATTAGACTAAAACATACACCTAAAATCATCATATCCATGCCATCAAGTGCGTAACCGACAGTGGATGCAAAAAGGGTTCTTTTTTGATACGGGGTTGTGTGTTCGTTTTCACTTTCTGCTTGCAAGGCTGTGTTTGCTTCAGTGTTCATGTATACCTCTAGTTTTTAAAAATAGATGTTACTTAAAATTTGCGTTTTATGATGTTTAATTTGTGATTAAACGGAGGGTAAATTAAAGCGGGGCAAGTATATACTTAAAACTAGTAAAAAGCCAAGCTTAATGCCCTAAACAGTCGTTTTATCTGCCGATTTTGTTATCGGCAGTTGATTTATTTAATCTTCAGCAAAGTGCCAATAACCTTTGTTGACAAGATCAAGCATGACTTTAAGTGTGTTTTTATCCTGCAACTGTTCGTAATTAAGTGTTTCATTTTCACAAAGTAGATCTATAATAGGCATTGGTAACTCAATTTTTTCACCATGAATATAGCCAAAATCACCTACTTTAAAGATTCGAATGCTTAGTACACGGTGTAGCTTTGCACCAGCTTTTAGTAATGATTCAAATTCTTCATAATTGTATGGTGGTTCAACTGGAACAATATTTAGATCGTGCATTGGTAAAGTAATGTGTCTACCAAACCAATCGTTAAATAATGAAGGTGTTTTGATTAGATCAATAATTTGATCTTGTACCTTTGTTAGTTCATAAGGTTGAACGCGATGAGGATCATTAGGTAGCTTTAAATCTGGATCTTGATAATAAATACTAATTGGTAGGTTATCAATGACATAATCAGCAAAGCTACTTAATAGTTGTTGTGATGTTTGTGTCATAAAGCCAACGGAATAACTTAATGATTCACCAATTGATATACCATTATGCGGACAACCTGTTGGAATGTATAGAATGTCGCCTGTGGTGAGCTCTTCGTCAATGATTGGTTGATATTCTTCGACATGTAATAATGCTTTGTGTGCATTAAATTGTTTATAATTTGGATCGCCATTGCCTACTTGCCAACGCCTGCTACCCATGCCTTGAATAATAAATACATCATAATTATCAATATGAGGTCCAACTCCAGCGCCTTGGGTTGCGTAAGAAATCATTAGATCATCAAATTGCCATTGTGGAAGGCATTTAAAAGGTTTAAGTAAGGTCGCTGCTTGTTCATGCCAATGGTCAACGGCTTGTACTAGCAAACTCCAATGATCTTCACCTAAGTTATCGTATTGAGTAAATGGTCCGAATTTAGCATCCCAAACACCATCTTTATTAGAAACAATTCGGCTATCAATTTCTTCTTCCATCGCTAAACCAGCTAGTTCGTCTGGTGTTATGGGATCAATAAAATTAACAAATGCCTTGCGTAAGATTACCGGTTTTTTTTGCCAAAATTTTCTTAAAAAATCATCCCAATCAATAGTTAATTTATAATTCATTTAATTTTCCTTGAAGATTGAATAACTGGCAAAAATTATGGGTGGTTTTTTGGGCTATATCCTCTAAAGAAACACCTTTTAAAGCAGATAAATATTGCGCAACTACACGAACATACGCAGGTTGGTTTTCTTTACCTCGATATGGTACGGGAGCAAGATAAGGTGAGTCAGTTTCGATCAAAATACGATCAAGTGGAACATATTTCGCAACTTCCCGTAGAGCCTCGGCATTTTTAAAGGTGATAATTCCTGAAAAGGAAATATAAAAACCAAGATCCAATAGTTGTTTTGCTGTTTCGATATCTTCTGTAAAACAGTGCAAAACACCAGAGTGGACATGCTCATCTTTTAAAATTCTTAAAGTGTCTTCTTTAGCATTACGTGTATGGACAATAACGGGTTTGCTTAGCTTTCGCCCTAATCGGATATGTTCTTTAAATATAGTTTGTTGTAGTTCTAAGTTGTCTTGTTGGTAGTAATAATCAAGCCCCGTTTCACCAAGTGCAATGACGTTGTCTTCTTGTGCTAAAGTTTGAAAGCGTTCGGCATCGTAGGTTTCGTCATCAAGATTAAGTGGATGAATCCCACATGAGAAAGAGCATTGATTTTGATAAGGTATAAGCTTATGTTTCATCGATTCATAGCCAGATAGTGTTGTTGCCACGCTTAGGCAATGTTTAACGCTATTGTTGATAGCTTCTTGTAAAACATCTTTGATGGATTTAGTACTAAAGTCTAAACTATCTAAATGACAGTGAGAATCAATTAAAAACATAAAAATCTCTTCTTTGTTTATTTTAATGTTGTTCAAAATCACGAACAGGTTTTATTGTTGACCACGAACGGCAAGCAGGGCATAACCAGTAGAGTGAGTTAACTGTGAATCCACATTTCTGGCATCGATAATTGGGTACTGCTTTTATTTGTTCGCCAACCATGTTGCGTAAAAGTAAAAGGCTTTCTTTAGCTTTACCTTGTTCTGCATCAGCAACATGATAATTCATTAATCGATAGAACCCTTTTAAATTAGGGTGTTTCAGTAATTCTCGATACATATAATATTGTGCGGCGTCTAGACCTTTTTCTTTTTCGATAACATCAGCAAGCATTAATTCAGCAACATTACCTGTATCTTGATCGACACATATTTGTAAAAATTCTTGAAATTCATATTGATTATTTAGCTTTAGGTAGCACTCTTTTAATGCAGGTAATGCTTCGCCAATAAAAGCTTTGTCCTGCTGTAATATTTGCTGAAAAGATTTGATAGCTTGCTCAGTTTTGTTTTGTACCATAAGAACTTGCCCCAACATGAGTGAAGTACGAGCACATTTAGTGTCTGCAATTGCTGATTTTTGTAATAGGCTATTGGCTTTATCAAGATCATCATTATCAATCGCTATTGACGCTAATTCACAATAAAATTGTGCAATATCGGTTTTGTATTTTATATTACCAAGTTTAACCAATTTAGTTGCCATGTTGATGGCATTTATCCATTCACTGGTTGATTGATATATGATAATAAGTTGTTGTAATGCATGTTGTTGAAATTCTTCTTCATCAATTAATTGCAAAAATGTCTCTTCAGCACGATCGTAAAAGCCTGCAACCATGTAATCTCTACCTAGTTGTTGAATAGCTAATAGTCTTTGTTCAAATGTTAAAGATGAGCTTTCTAATAGCGCTTGATGAATGCGGATAGCACGATCAACTTCACCCCGAGAGCGGAATAAGTTACCTAATGTTAAATGCGCCTCAAGTGTGCCATCGTCTTCTTTTAACATGTCTAAGAAAAGATCGACAGCTTTGTCTTTTTGATTTGATAAAAGAAAATTCAAACCATCAACATATTCACGAGATAGTCGATTAGATTGATTTAGATGTTTCTGTTTTGCATTTCTGTCACCCATATACCAACCGTATGCGGCGGCAATAGGAAGTAACAAAAATAACAGTTCAAACATAGTAACCTATTCTTAATTAGTTTTAGTTGTGTTTATTTGCTGGTTATTAGCCATGCCTTCATCATATTTTTTTTGTAATTTATTTAGTTTACGTTTTGTTGATGAGTGCTGTAATTTAGATTTTAGAAAGAAAATGCCGGTTAATATCCAACCAACAATAAACCCCGAACCAAATAAAATAGCTAATAAGACTGATAAGCGGGTTTCAGTTTTAGCTACCAAATAATTGAAGGTTACTATTTGATCATTAGCCGATCCTATTGCTATTGAGATGGCAAAGATGATAATTATCAATAAAATTGATATAACAAATTTCATAATGTTGACCTTTCTTTTTTTTGTTTTAGTTAAACTCTTTCGTTTATTATACTCTTCTATTCTTATAATTTCTTTTTGCATTTGGTTAATTAGATTATTAACTATATTGCCTAAAAATAATATTGTTTGTTGTAAATGTTACTTTCTCAAAATATTTAATAATCATTTGTCTACTATATGCCATTTTCTAGCATAAAAATAGCAAATTAATGAGATTATCCATGCGATTAATATACTTGTTATTAGATCAATAGGACTATGCATGCCTAATAATAACCGGCTTAATTCAATTAATATTGACCAAATAATGATAGAAGATACTATCACATAATGTTTTCTAAATTTTAGTAATATTAAGGCTAATAGTGCCCAAGTTACAGCTAACAAGGTATGCCCAGAAGGAAAAGCATATCCCGTTTCATTTTGCCAGTGGCTTGATAACCAACTGGGGATTGTTGATGAATTGTTAAATAATTGATGAATAATTTCTTTTCTTTCTGAACGTGATTTCGAATAAAATTGTTGATCATTAATATTATATTCCTGAGCCATCCAAAGTACATAAGGCCGTGATTCAGCGGTTTGTGATTTTAAAAAGCTTTTAATTATTTGCCCACTTAATATTGCACTCACAAGAAGCAACCATAATAATATGATTCTTTTTTTTGTTTTTTGGGGTAATAGCAGACAAAATACAATGAATAAAATTGTTGAGGTGATAATTCCCCAAGGAAAACTTGCTGTTTCAGTTATTAAAAATAAACATTTAGATGTATTATTTAAGGATGCTGGTTGCCAATGCCAATTTATGGCTATAATAGTAAAAGGAACAGCTAAGAAAATAGCCAGTAGGGCTATTGTTTTTTTTATTACTAACCTCATTTATAAACTCAATTAAGTATAAATTGCTTTTGCTTAATATTTTAGCATAGAAGATAAATTTATTTTTATAAAATCTTATTTATCCTTATTGAAAATGGAGATAATAATGCAATTAAAACGTGTTGCACAAGCGAAATTGCCGACGCCTTGGGGGTGTTTCATTATTGTTGGATTTGAAGAAATTGCAACAAAAAAGGATCATGCCGCATTAGTATTTGGTGATATATCTGGCGATACACCAGTTCTCACAAGAATTCATTCTGAATGCTTAACAGGCGATGCGCTTTTTAGCTTACGCTGTGATTGTGGTTTTCAGTTAGAAGCAGCCTTAAAACAAATTGCAAAGGAGGGTAAAGGGATTTTAATTTATCACCGGCAAGAAGGACGTAATATTGGTTTATTGAATAAAATCAGAGCTTATGCGCTACAAGATCAAGGTTTGGACACGGTTGAAGCTAATGAGCAATTGGGGTTTGCAGCAGATGAACGAGATTTTACTCTATGCGCAGATATGCTGACTTTATTAGGCGTATCACAAATTCGCTTATTAACCAACAATCCCGAGAAAATACGAGTGCTTGAACAATCAGGAATTAAAATTATACAACGGGTGCCATTGGAAGTTGGTGGAAATCCAAACAATGAGCATTATCTAGAAACAAAAGCAAATAAAATGGGACACTTACTTCATTTGCATCACTATAATTGCAATCACTAAAAATTTAAGTTAACTAAGAGAACTTATTGTTTTGTAATTGAATTTATCCAAAATAGTAAAAATGTTGAAATAAAAACTCAAAATAGAAAATATTATTTTGAGTTTTTTGTTACTTGATAATAAGAGAAAAATTTTAATTTAGGTTTATGTGATAATTGCCAATTATTTGGCACCTTTAAAATCAATTTTTATCGCTGCGTAGCACACCACCATTAGCAATCTGATCTTTAGATAATTCGTGCATTATGATTTGTACTGCTTCTGGTTTACAGTTAAGGGTTTCAACGATGGCATTAGTTACCCGTTTTGCCATTTCTCTTTTTTGCTCTACAGTGCGACCTTCTAAAAAGTCTATAACGACATTAGGCATAGATACCTCCTAGTGATTATTAATTTGGGCAAGTTGCTCATCAGTTAATGCGATTTCATCATTATGGCATATGCTAATGCCAGATTTTATAATTTGTTCAGCAATGCCCTTAGCTTCATCTAATGAGTGCATTTTATAGGTACCACATTGATACTCATTCAATTCAGGAATCTGATTTTGTGATTTAACATTTAATACGTTATGCATTGATTTTAGCCATGCATCGACAACTAATGCCTCATTAGGATTACCAATTAAGCTCATATAAAAGCCTGTACGACATCCCATTGGTGAAATATCGATTATTTCAACTTTATCACTGTTAAGATGATCGCGCATAAAACCAGCAAATAAATGTTCTAATGTATGAATTCCTTTTTCTGGAAGGTTGTTTTTATTTGGAATGGTAAAGCGTAGATCAAACACAGTAATGCTGTCACCTTTTGGGGTCACCATTGTTTTTGCAATTCGCACAAAGGGTGCTTTCATTTTTGTGTGATCAACTTTAAAACTGTCTAGTAAAGGCATAATGTCCTCCTTGTTATTTGATAATTGTTATTCTAATCAATTTACTAATAAGTACCAGTAGATTTGATATTTACTGATCAAGTAAATTTATTAATTCTTGCTCATCAATAACTTTTATTCCTAGTTCTTGAGCCTTATTAAGTTTAGAGCCTGCTGCTTCTCCTGCAATGACTAGATCAGTATTTTTCGAAACACTGCCTGTTACTTTGGCTCCTAGTTGCTTTAATTTATCTTTGGCTTCATCTCGTGTTAAAACCGACAATGTACCAGTTAATACTACAGTTTTTCCTGAAAAAGGTGAGTTAATGGCGATCTCTTGTACCTGTGGAATGACATCTTGCCAGTGAATGCCTACTTCATTACTGGTTAGTTGTTCAATTACATTGCGATTATGTGGTTCTTGAAAAAAGTCAATAATGCTTTCTGCAATGACGGCACCAATTTCGTTTACTGATTGTAGTTTTTCTAGTGAGGCATTCTCAATTGCTGATAAACTACCAAGTTGGTTAACAAGATTTTCGGCAGTAACTTCACCAACATTCGGGATTCCAAGCGCAAATATAAAGCGGCTTAATGTAGTATTTTTAGATAATTCTAGTGCATTTAATAAGTTATTGGCAGATTTTTCCCCAATTTTATCTAAACTACATAGTGTTGGTAGATTTAGTTTATATAAATCTGCAGGTGTTTTGACATATTCTTTATCAACCAGTTGTTCAATAATTTTTTCGCCCATACCATCAACATTCATTGCTCGCCGTGAAACAAAATGCTTTAAGGCTTCTTTTCGTTGTGCAGGGCAAATCAAACCTCCAGCACAGCGTGATATCGCTGCACCTTCGTCTCGAACTATTTGCGAGCCACAAATAGGGCAGTGTGTCGGGAAGATGATTTCTTTTGTGTCGGCGGGTCTTCTATCTACTATGACGGCTACTATTTTAGGAATAACGTCACCAGCTCGGCGTATTGTTACATAGTCACCCTCACGGATACCTAATCGGATTATTTCATCGCTATTATGTAATGTCGCATTGCTCACAATAACGCCAGCAACTGATACAGGTTCAAGCCTTGCTACAGGAGTAATTGCACCTGTTCGCCCAACTTGAAAGTCTACTTTATTTAATTTTGTAATTTCTTCTTGAGCCGGATATTTAAATGCTGTGGCCCATCTTGGTGCTCGAGCAACAAATCCAAGCTGATTTTGTAGTTCAATACTATTAACTTTAATTACTACACCATCGATATCAAAATCTAATGACATACGCTGTTCACCAATTAGTTTAAAATAATCTAGAGCGGCTTGCACCCCTTGGCGTTTTTGTACTTTATTACTAACTGGTAACCCCCAAGCTTTAAATTGCATTAAACGATCGTAATGAGTGTCAGGTAATGTGGTACCTTCGACAATACCAACACCATAACAAAAAAATGCTAATGGTCTTTTTGCTGTAATTTTAGGATCTAATTGTCTTAATGAACCAGCGGCTGCATTACGTGGATTGGCAAATACTCTTTCGTTATGCTTTTCTGCATCTGCGTTGAGTTTTTCGAAGCCTTTATGTGTCATAAAGACTTCTCCTCGAACTTCTAATCTAGAAGGGATGTTATCGCCTCTTAGAACTAGTGGAATTGTTTTGATAGTCTTTACATTGGCTGTTATGTCTTCTCCTGTTGTACCATCTCCTCGTGTTGCTGCTTGTAAAAAACGACCATTTTCATAAAGAAGACTGACAGCAAGTCCGTCAAGTTTGAGCTCACAACAATATTCAACCTGTTCAGCATCGTTTAAATGAAGACGATCTTTAACTCGTTTGTTAAATGCAATAAAGCTAGCATCATCAAAGACATTATCTAGTGATAGCATAGGTATTTCATGTTTAATGGATGCAAATTGGGCTAATGGGGAACCACCAACTCGTTGGGTTGGTGAGTCGGAAGTAATAAGATCTGGGTTTTGCTGTTCTAATGTTTGTAGTTGCTTTATTAATTTATCATATTCAACATCGGGAATTTCTGGTGTATCAAGGACATAATAACAGTATTCATGATGTCTAATTAGGTTGCGTAGTGAAGTCAATTGCTTCGCTATGTCTTTATTCAATTCAGGTGTATTTACTGAATTTTTTGTTTCATTATGTAGCGACATGATTATATGCTCTTATTAAAACGAAGGTTTGGGAAAATATTATAAATAGGTTATATTCATTTTTATCCACCAATTCAAGTTGGTGGAATTTTTTAAAAGATTTGCTGAAAAGACTACGGTTAAATTTCGTTACTGACCTTTTTAATACGTTCTTTATAACTGTCTATTTTTTGAGGGGTTAGCATATGATGTTCATCATCTAATACTACACCGTTGACATCGTCAGCTATGCGTTGTGCTGTTTGCAACATTAATTTGAAGTTTTGTTGATTGTTACCCTCTGTAGGCGCAACCATAAAAATAGACACACCAGGTGTAGTAAATTCATACATTGTATCGGGATCCAAATATCCAGGTGTCACCATATTGGCTAAACTAAATAATATTGCTCCATTACCCGCAGGATCTACATGGCGGTGAAAAATTCTCATATCACCGAACTGAAAACCAGATTGCATAATGCTAGCGAGTAACACATCACCTTGTAATAATTTCCCGTTAATGCCTGTGATATTTAATACAATAATTTCGGTTGTGGATTGTTCAGTGTCAATATTTATTTTTTTGGGTTCTTCGTTATGGTTAATTTCATTATTAGTATCTGATGGTTTTTCTTTCGTTGTAAGAATTAAATCAGGGTGTTGTTCATCTTCAAAAAGATCAAGTTCAACATTGATAGCTGGTTCTTTTGTTGTTTCAGCATTAATCTCTTGTTTGTCGTCATTATCAACAAATAAATCTTCTTGTTGAGGTATTTTTTCTTGCTCTTTTGTGAGTTCATTAATAATTACATCGTTTTCAACGGTTTCACTGCTTTTTGTTGTTTTAGGTTTGAGTAAGATAACATCATCATCTTCTTCTATGTCATTCATAGAATAGTTTTGATATTGTTGAGTATTTTTTTCAAATTTTCCTTTTTTATTTGAACTAAAAAGCGAAGAACGTTCTTTTTTATTGATCCAAAACCCATGGATGAGCAATGCAATAATGACCAAGGATGCAACAACAACTAGAACAATACGTAAATTATCCATAATAACCATCTCTGTATTAAATTAAATATAGACTCAAATTATTCAATCATCTTTTGAAAAAGTGATTGCGGAGTACAGTAATGTAAATTTTTTATTCTTTATTAGCAATATGAATTAATATTCATTAAAGCAACCATATTTGATATTTGTAGTATAACATTTTATTTAAGATACTTTATAGCACAAAAAATCAATTACTCTATATTACTTTATTTCTAGCAATAATCCTAATTAGCAATACTTTTTTTAGTATCATAATCTAACTAGCTATTTTTTAGAACTCTGTGCTATTAACTTGTAAAGATACTTACAATCTATGCATATTTTTTGTAAAATCGCCGATTACTTTTAACTAAGATCAATTATTAAAAATTAAAATAATTATTAAGTTTACTGAGGTCATATTTATATGAGATTTAACAAGCTATTATTAGCCTTGCCTGTGGCGTGTGCTAGCCTACTTTTATTAACAAGTTGTGATAATGGCAATTCAAAAAATGGTAATAATAAATTACCGAAGGTAACTGTATTTAAAGTGGAACCATTGAATTACACATTAAAAATTGGTTTACCAGGTAGGGTTGTTGCATCTCAAATTGCTGAAATTAGGCCTCAAGTAGGTGGTATCGTCTTAAAACGCGAGTTTGATGAAAGTTCGAATGTTAAGGCCGGACAATCTCTTTATCAAATAGATCCAGCTATTTATCAAGCTAATTATGATAGTGCGGTAGCAAGTGTTGCTAGCGCTAAAGCGAATGCAAATATTGCTCAACTTACTCTTAAGCGTTACGCTGGATTATTAAATACTAAATCAATCAGCCAACAAGATTACGATAAAGCAGCTGCAGATGCTAAACAGGCTGAAGCTGCAGTATTAGTTGCACAAGCAGCTGAGCATACAGCTAAAGTCAATTTAGAATATACAAAAGTGTATTCACCAATTGATGGGTATATAGGTAAATCAAGTGTGACTGAAGGGGCATTAGTGTCGGCAGGTCAATCGACACCACTTGCACTAGTTCAACAACTAGACCCAATTTATGTCGATATGACAGAAGCGGCTACCCGTTATAATAAATATATTCAGGATGAAAACGTAATTTATGAACCAGTAAAAGGTAATAATGTCGAATTATACTTTAATGATGGTTCTAAATACGCTTATCCAGGTAGTGTAAAATTTTCTGATATGACTGTAAATGAAACAACGGGTACAGTAACTTTGCGGTCACAATTTACAAATAGTGAAGGGAAAATTTTACCCGGCATGTTTGTTAAGCCTCAGTTGACATTAGGCTATATCAAAAATGCAGTGCTTGTTCCACAGCAAGGAATTACCAGCAATAAGTTAGGGCAATATACTGCAAAAATTTTGAAACCTGATAATACAGTAGAGTATCGACAAGATATTCAAGTATACACAGGAGTTGGTGGTTATTGGGTTGTAACAAAGGGAATTAACATTGGTGAAGAGGTTATTATTACTGGATTACTTAATTTAACTTCTGTTGAAAAACCTCAAAAAGATGCTCCACCTATGAAAGTAGAAAAAGTCGGAGATCCTAATACACTTTCACAAGAACAATTAGACAGTATCATAAAAAACAGTGTGAAATAAAACAGGAGTAGGTGAATTATGGCTAAGTTTTTTATTGATAGACCTGTTTTTGCATGGGTAATTGCTATCATGATGATGCTAGGAGGTGCTTTATGTATCAAGCTACTAGCTGTTGAGCAGTATCCTGACATTGCCCCTCCTGCTGTAACTGTTAGTGCTGTTTACCCAGGTGCCGATGCACAGACCATCGAAAATACTGTTACTCAGTTGATTGAACAGAATTTAACTGGATTGGATAATCTAATTTATATGAAATCAACCAGTAGTGCACAAGGTGTTGTTCAAACGACGTTAACCTTTGCTCCTGGAACTAATCCCGATTTTGCTCAAGTACAAGTGTTAAATAAAGTAGAGAGTATTAAATCAAGGCTACCAGAAAGTGTGCAAAAAAATGGTGTTTCTGTTGCAAAAAATAACACCAATTTTTTAAAGGTTGTGGGTTTTTATTCAACAAATCCTAAAAAAACACAAGCAGATATTGCTGATTTTGTTTATTCAACTGTGCAAGATCAGATTAGACGTGTACAGGGTGTAGGTGATACTCAATTGTTTGGCTCTGAATATGCAATGCGTATTTGGCTTGATCCAAATAAATTGACCTATTTTAATTTATCAATTGAAGAAATCATTGCGGCTATTCAAGCACAAAATGCGCAAGTAACAGCAGGGCAATTAGGTGCCTTACCATCAACAGATGGACAAGAACTCAATGCGACAATTACAGCTCAATCACGTTTAAAAACACCCGAACAATTCCAAAATATTTTAGTGCGTGTAAATACAGATGGTTCTAATCTTTTATTAAAAGATATAGCAACGGTTGAAATTGGTGCGTCTGATTATAACTTTATTTCTTATTATGATGGTAAAGCATCTGCAGGTCTTGGTATTTATTTGGCAACAGGAGCTAACCAATTAGAAACTTCTGATCAGGTAGATAAAAAATTAGCCGAATTATCAAAAATCTTTCCTGAAGATATTCACTATGCTTATCCGTATGACACAACACCATTTGTAAAATTATCAATTAATAACGTAGTACATACATTGATTGAAGCTATTATTTTAGTTGTTATTGTAATGTATGTCTTTTTACAAAATCTCCGTTCGACACTTATACCGACGATTACCGTACCTGTGGTATTGCTAGGAACTTTTGCTGTTTTGTATATCTGTGGGTTTACGATTAATACATTATCTATGTTTGCAATGGTGCTTGCCATAGGCTTGTTGGTAGATGATGCAATAGTTGTTATTGAGAACGTTGAACGTATTATGCATGATGAAGGTTTATCGCCTTATGATGCAACCGTTAAATCGATGGAACAAATTACTTCAGCGTTGGTTGGTATTGCAGTTGTGTTATCTGCAGTATTCGTTCCTATGGCATTTTATGGAGGTGCAGCGGGTGGAATTTACCGCCAATTTTCAATTACCATTGTAACAGCGATGGCATTATCAGTGTTGATGGCAATTGTATTAACTCCAGCGCTCTGTGTTCAAATTTTAAAAGCACCATCTAAAAGTAAATTAAAAAGAAACTCGTTAGGTGACAAGTTAGAATCTATACCACCATTTAGTTGGTGTTCTGTTGGCACAAAAAAATTCTTTAAATGGTTTAACGAGTTCTATGAAAAAAGTTTACGCCATTATGAAAAAGGTGTAATAAAAGTTGTTCGTTATCCATTAATAGCTTTTGTTTGTTATGCTTTAATTCTAGTTGGATTAATCTTTGGCTTTAATCGGTTACCTACTGGTTTTTTACCTAATGAAGATCAGGGTGTGCTTTTAGTTATGGTTGAGCTACCGCCAGGATCAACTTTAGAGCAAACTATGTCAGTTTTAAATAAAACGGCAAAATTTTATACTGAGCAAAAAGCTGATTCAGTTGAGGAAATATTTACTGTAGCTGGATTTAGTATGGTTGGTCGTGGGCAAAATATGGGGTTAGGCTTTGTTCGATTAAAAAATTGGGAACAACGTAAACGCGCAGATCAAAAAGTTAATGCTTTAGTCGCTAGCGGTTGGGGATTTGCTTCTACTATAACCGAGGGAAGGGTAATTGTTACCAACTTACCAGCTGTTCCAGCATTAGGTATGGCTAATGGTTTTTCTTATGTACTGAAAGATACGGCTAGTTATGGGCATGATGCTTTGGTAGGTGCATTTTTCCAAATGTTGGGTCAAGCTTCTCATCATCCTAAACTGCAACAAGTTAGACCGGGAAGTATGCTAGATGTTCCGCAGTACAAAATTAATGTTGATTTTGAAGCAGCACAAGCATTAGGCGTTTCGGTAAATTCAGTAAATACTGTATTGTCCACAGCTTTAGGTTCTGCTTATATTGACGATTTTGTTTATAATAACCGAGTTAAAAAAGTATACCTACAATCAGATGCACCTTATCGCATGTTGCCAGATGATTTTAGTTACTGGCATGTTAAAAATAAAAATGGTGAAATGGTTCCATATGATGCGTTTGCTACTACGACAAAAACTTATGGATCTCCTTCACTAGTTCGTTATGATGGTGTGGCAGCAATGGAGATAAGTGGTTCAGCTGCTCCAGGCCTGAGTTCTGGGCAAGCAATGGCTGTAATGGAAGAATTATCGAAAAATTTGCCTAAAGGATTTACTTTTGACTGGACTGATATTTCTTATCAAGAACGTCAAACAGGTTCACAAACAACAACTCTTTACATTATTTCGATTATTGTTGTATTTTTATCATTAGCTGCATTGTATGAAAGTTGGACGGTACCGATTTCGATTTTATTCGTTATTCCTCTTGGAATTTTAGGTACAGTATTTGCAACTATGTTTAGAGGGCTTGATAACGATATTTACTTTATTGTAGGACTATTAACGACAATGGGGTTATCTGCTAAAAATGCTATATTGATTGTAGAATTTGCCAAAGATGCCTTGGAAAAAGAGGGTAAATCATTGATTGATGCTACACTTGAAGCTTGTCGTCTGCGCCTACGCCCGATTTTAATGACTTCGTTTGCCTTTATTTTAGGGGTATTACCACTAGCATTAAATAGTGGTGCTGGTTCCGCTAGCCAAAATGCGGTAGGTACTGGTGTAATTGGTGGTATGTTGACAGCAACATTTTTAGCAATATTTTATGTTCCCTTGTTCTTTTTATTTGTAACAAAACTATTTACAAAACATAAAAATAAAGCAGTGTTACCTGTTAACCGTTCTTAAAAGCAATAACTAAATAGCTAGTTTTGGTACATATATGGCCTTGATGTATAGTTCTATAGGTCATATATAACTTAAGCGAGCTATTAAAATAACGAAATGCGCCGTTTTTTTGGCGCATTTTTTATTTATATAGTTGCGTATACGTAAATTGAATTTTGTTATATTTACTTGCGATGCTTTAGTAACTGCTGACTTGTATGGGCGTGGGTGATTGCTATAGCTAAGGCATCAGCGGCATCAGCTTGAGGGCTAGCTGGTAACTTTAATAATAATTTGACCATATGTTGCACTTGCTTTTTATCGGCTGCGCCTGTTCCTACTACACTCTGCTTAACTAAACGAGCTGCGTATTCAAAAACAGGTAAATTATTATTTACAGCAGCAACAATTGCAGCTCCCCTTGCTTGACCTAACTTTAATGCGGAATCGGCATTATGAGCCATAAAAACTTGTTCAATAGCAAACATATCAGGTTGGAATTGTAAAATAATTTCACTAACACCGGCGTATACTCGTTTTAGACGAGTAGGTAAATCATCAACAGCAGTACGAATACATCCGCTACCAAGGTAGGTAAGTTGTCGTCCCGTTTGATGGATTACACCGTAACCCGTCAAACGAGATCCAGGATCGATGCCAAGAATAATGGCCATTAGAGTGTTGCAGCAACCTCGTCAGAAACTTCACCATTATGATAAACTTCTTGAACATCATCACAATCTTCAAGCATATCAATTAAACGTAATAATTTTGGTGCAGATTCAATATCAAGATCGACTTTTGTTGCTGGAATCATTGATACTTCAGCGGCTTCGGCAACTAGCCCAGCAGCATCAAGCGCATCTTTTACTTCACCAAATGATTCTGGTGTAGTAAATACATCAATTGCGCCGTCATCATAAGTCACAACGTCGTCTGCCCCTGCTTCAAGCGCAGCATCCATAACTTGGTCTTCATCAGTACCAGTTGGGTATGAAATAACGCCTTTTTTAGTGAACAAATATGAAACTGAACCATCAGTACCTAAGTTACCACCTGTTTTAGTAAATGCATGGCGTACTTCGGACACAGTTCGATTACGATTATCACTCAGGCATTCAACCATTACAGCTGTGCCAGCAGGACCATAACCTTCATAGATGATCGTTTCCATGTTGCTATCATCTTCCCCACCAACACCCCGCGCAACAGCTCGGTTCATGGTATCACGGGTCATATTATTAGATAACGCTTTATCCATTGCAGCTCGTAATCGAGGGTTTGACGCTGGATCGCCACCACCTAATTTTGCCGCAGTTACTAATTCACGAATAATTTTGGTAAAGATTTTACCCCGTTTTGCATCTTGTGCAGCTTTACGGTGTTTCGTATTGGCCCATTTACTATGACCTGCCATAAAATTCTCCAGATAATAATTAAAAAATCGCTATATTTTAGCAAACATTTACTTAAAATTCATTACTAATATACCGATAAGTTTTTATGTTCTGTAAATTATTCTTTATTAGGAATGATTTAATTTTTACTTATATGTAGGAATCGTGTTGTTCACAGTTGTTAGAGAAGCTACTATAATGAATATACATAAAAAAGCACTAACCTTGTATCACAAATATCCGATATGGCTCCTATATCATCAAGAAAAAATAATTGTCACCGATTCAGCAAACATTTAAAAACGGATAAGGCATCTTTCTACATATTAGGTATACTGAACACTTGCATTTTAAGGACTTCGTCACGCCTAACAATTAATTAAAATATCAAATACAGCTAAAAGCAGTTGCTCTTTCAATAAAAGGAAATAGAAAGACGCTATTAAAGATGGTGTTATAATATAATTTTGCAAAATGCTAATAATAACAATTTGTTATGCTCTGGAGATTGTTAACAGATAATCACTGAAAAATGAAACATTATTGAATGTAGTAACACGTTACAATAAGTTGGCAAGAAATTATATCAGTATGATTGCATTAGTACATTGCATGATGTGACTAAGAATGTAAAGGATGCTTATGATTAATACAAAAGATCAACAGCTCCTAACCAATGTGGTAATATAAACATTAAATACGATAGATCCCAAACTATAAAAATAACCTAAGAAATTGATTGATTTTCGGGCATCTATTTTCACAAAAAATTAAAGGTAGTTATCAATGAAACAAAAAATTCCTAATACATTTGGTTTAACTGTTTTTGCGCAAAACGTTGTTACTGTAACCAGTCCCGAACAATTACAACAGGTTTGGCAAGATAACTCCCAAAATTTACCAATTATGATTATTGGCGAAGGCAGTAACACACTTTTTACCTGTGATTTTGATGGTATTATTATTGTTAATCGTATCAAAGGTATTACCATTAGCGAAACAGAACAAGCATGGCATTTAAAAGTTGGTGCTGGTGAAACTTGGCATGATCTAGTATCAACAACAATCAAGCAGAACATACCAGGACTTGAAAATCTAGCATTAATTCCTGGATGTGTAGGTTCGGCACCGATTCAAAACATTGGTGCTTATGGTGTTGAGTTTCAAAAAGTTGCTGATTATGTGGAGCTACTTGAACTAGCTACAGGCAAAATCATCACTGTAACTGATGGCCAATATGGATATCGTGAAAGTATCTTCAAAAAAGCGTATTTGCAAGGTTATGCTGTTATCAATGTTGGTATAAAATTACCAAAACAATGGCAGCCAGTTTTAACTTATGGGGAATTGCGAAACTTTGATCCCAAAATTGTTACTGCAAAAATGATATTTGATAAAGTGTGCGAAATTCGTTGTAGTAAATTGCCAGATCCAAAGGTTTTAGGCAATGGTGGAAGTTTTTTTAAAAACCCTGTGATCGATAAAATTGTGGCGGACAAGCTACTTGAAATTTATCCAAACATGCCAATATATCCACAAGCTAATCATCAAACAAAATTAGCCGCAGGTTGGCTTATTGATCAGTGTGGTCTTAAAGGCTACCAAATAGGCGGAGCGGCTGTGCATCAACAACAAGCATTGGTTTTAGTTAATAAAGACCAAGCAACAGCACAAGATGTGGTTGAATTAGCTCGACATATAAAAAAATGTGTATTACAAAAATTCTCGGTGAATTTATCACCCGAAATCCGATTTATCGGCAACTCGGGCGAAATTGATGCAGACAATTATTTATAATTAGCACCAAATTATAATTGCCCGCAAATTTTAACCCATAATTATACGCGATAACATTATGAAACATTCGTATTCATTCCCTATTTTATTAACGAGTTTGCTCTTTGTAACAATCTCGTTGTCAGCATTAAACACACAGGTACCATTGTGGTTAGTGCGTAATGAGTTTTCGCTTGGGCAAATTGGTCTTGTCGGATCAAGTTATTTTACTGGTAACTTGCTAGGTACCATTTTCGCCAATTGGTTTATTAATAAATTCAATGCTCGGCACACATACACCTATAGTTGCATTATTTTTGCCATTGCAACCATTGGATTAAGTTTTTCAATGAATTTTTATAGCTGGATAATGTGGCGATTTTTTATAGGCATTGCTTGTGCGGTCACTTGGGTGGTTATAGAAAGTTGTATATTACTCACTGGCCCTGTACGTACGCGAGGAAAAATGCTGGCAGTTTATTTAACCACTTATTACCTAGGTACGGTTTTAGGGCAAGCTTTGTTGCAGTATTTTCCGCAAAACATATTATATTTTGGATTAGTTATTATGTTACTGATGGGATTAGCAATTTTATTTATTTTGCTGACCCATTATAAATTACCAAAAAGGAAAAAAAGCAGCTTTAACATCATGCCAATGATATTAAATAAACCCTCTCGACTTGGGTTAACTGGTTGTGTTATTGCAGGTATGTTAATTGGATCGTTATATTCACTTTTACCAGCCTATTACTCACATTTAGGATATAGTGATATTCAGGTGGCTAATTGGATGATTTTACTGATTTTATCAGGAGTGATTGCACAAATGCCTGCTAACTGGTGTGCAGACAAATTTGGACGGCAACTTATATTATTAATTGAATCGTTACTAATGTTAATTGCATGTATTATGCTGATATTCAATTGGTTTAATGCGTTGGCGATTATTTTATTAGGCGCCACTATTTACACCATTTATCCCATATCCATGGCTTGGGCTTGCTCGTGTGTTAGAAAGCAAGATATTGTGGCGATGAATCAAGCAATGCTATTAACCAATACATTAGGGAGTTTAGTTGCTCCTGCTGTGATAGCATTTATTATGGATAAAACAAGTAACACCTATTTATTTGTTAGTTTTGCTATAATTTCGTTATACTTTATTATATTATTAGCCCAAAAAAGAGGAACGGATGCGCAGCTACAAAAATCCGCTTAAATTAATTGAAATACTAGCCGATGGTCAATTCCATTCAGGGGAAGAATTGGCAACAATTTTTGGCATAACCCGTGCAGGCATTAATAAATACATCAAACAACTGCGTGAGTGGGGGATTGAGCTAACCTCAATACAGGGTAAAGGCTATTGCTTGGCAGCGCCTCTTAATTTGCTTAATAAAACCAAAATTAACCAGCATTATCAATCGAATAGTCGATGTGAAATATTACCTATTATTGATTCAACTAACCAATATCTACTGGATCGAATTGATCAACTAACATCGGGCGATTGCTGTGTGGCCGAATTTCAATCCAAAGCACGGGGAAGGCGAGGGCGAAAATGGTTTTCACCTTTTGGCACTAATCTATACTTTTCAATGTATTGGCGACTAGAACAAGGCGTAGCGGCGGCAATGGGATTGAGTTTAGTTGTTGGTATTGTTATTGCTGACACCTTACGTACATTATCTGGCCAAGACATCAAAGTTAAATGGCCAAACGATCTATATCTTAACGATCAAAAACTAGCTGGTATTTTAGTTGAGCTTGCAGGTAAAACTGGCGACTGTGCCCATGTTGTGATTGGTGTTGGCGTCAATTTAACCATGACAAACCCGGATACCAACATAGTTAACCAAAAATGGGCTAATTTAGGCAATGTTGATCGTAACTTATTAGTTGCGCAGGTTGCCAAAACCTTAAAAAGTCAATTAATAGAATTTGAAAAACATGGTTTAGTGCCATTTATTAATGATTGGAATAGACTAGATAACTTTGTTAACCGTCCTGTAAAACTATTAATTGGCGATAATATTATTCAAGGAATAGCAAAAGGTATAAATGACCAAGGAGCCTTATTGTTAGAACAAAATGGTAAAATTGAAGCTCATATTGGTGGCGAAATCTCATTAAGAAGTGATGAATAATAACCTAACAATCATTTAAAGAACCTATTCCACTTGCTACAAGTGAAATAGGTTAATTAAACCAATTTTAACTTTTATTCTTAAATTTCAAAACTCGAAGCGCATTAGCTGTCACAATCGCAGTCGTACCTGAATCAGCTAGCACAGCCAGCCACAGTCCAGTAAAGCCAAATAAGCTGGTAATTAAAAATACTAACTTAATTCCCAACGCAATTGTAACATTTTGTTTAATATTACGAGAGGCAAAACGAGTTAAACCAATTAGCTTAGGTAAACTTAACAAGCTATTTTTAGTTAATGCGGCATCAGCGGCTTCTAGCGCAACATCAGTACCACTACCCATAGCAATACTTACGGTTGCCGCTTTCATGGCTGGAGAATCGTTAATTCCATCGCCCACCATAGCAATCGTCGTTGAGATACGCATCTTTTCAATTTCTGCTAATTTATCGGCAGGTAACAACTCCGCACGGTAATCCATACCTAATTGCGAGGCAATGGCTTTGGCCGCTCGCGCATTATCGCCTGTCAGCATCAAAGTCTTAACGCCAAGCTTATTAAGCTCATTCATTGTAGTAATTGCATCAGCCCGCAACACATCTTGCAATGCAATAATGCCCATCAATTGTTGACTTGTTACTGCAACTACTACAGTTTTACCAGCGTTTTCAAGCTCCTCAATAATTTTGGTATGTTCATCTTTCAATGGTGATGAAACTGTCACAACCTTACTTGGTGACACAATATAAAAAGTCTGATTATCTACCTCGCCTTGAACGCCAACCCCCGCAATCGCTTTACGATTATCGGCCTCATTAATATTTAATTGATTCTGCAATGCATAATCAACAATAGCCTTAGCAATGGGGTGATGCGAACCGCTTTCAATAGCGGCAACTAATGTCAATAATTGCTCTTTTGAAATATCTTGACTAATCACATCGGTGACTTGCGGTTTACCTTCGGTTAACGTACCAGTCTTATCAAATGCAACCACTTTAACTGAACCAATATGCTCTAGCGCCGCACCGCCTTTAATTAGCACGCCTTGTTTTGCCGCATTAGACAAGGCCGACGTTATTACCGCAGGCGTTGAAATAACCAATGCACAAGGGCAACCAATTAACAATAGAGTTAAACCTCGATAAAACCAAGTATACCAATCAGCATTGAACAACAAAGGTGGCGCAATAATCACTAACAGAGCAAATAAAGCAATTGCTGGCGTATAATAACGACTAAATTTATCAATAAATCGTTCAATAGGTGCTTTACGCTCCTCGGCATCTTCAATCAACTGTAAAATACGATCTACCGCATTTTGCCCAACTTCTGATACCACTTTTAATTGGATTGTATTATCAACCACGAGTGAACCAGCCAAAATCTTATCGCCAGAAAGATAATTAACAGGGATCGACTCACCAGTTAGTGCACTTTCATCAATATTGGCTTGCTCACTTATCAAAATCACATCAGCAGGCAAACGACCACCAGACGAAATTTCAATAATATCATTGGGTTTTAAGCTATGACTGGCAACCGTTTTTCGATCCCCATTAATGATTATCACTGTTTCTTGGGGCATCAGCTCAGCGAGCGACGAAATACCTTTTTTAGCTTTACTTGTAGCAATACTTTCTAGCATTTCGCCTATCATAAATAAAAATAAGACCATGGTTGCTTCTTCGGAGGCACCAATAAACAAAGCTCCAATAGCTGACACACTCATTAACGACTCAATTGCAAATGGTGTACCACTACGCGTTAAAACTACCGCTTCTTTCAAAATAGGTATTAACCCAACAATTGCTGTCATTATAAAGGCATATTCGCCAACGGTTTGATTCCATAACAAAAGGATATAACTCATCACAATTAAAGTGCCTAATACCACTAAAGGAATTAGTTCTTTTTTATCAAAACTGTGGGAATGATCATGATGATGAGAATGTTCTGGAGATGATTCAAAAATAGGTTTATAGCCTAGCTCGATAACTTTATTTTCTATTAATTTAATGGTTTTTTCATTATGTTGGGGAACAAATACCACCAACTTTTCGGTAGAAAAAACAATCTTAATTTGGTTAATATTGGGTAACGCTTTTAGGCTATTTTCAATTTGTTGAGCACAGTGCGCACAATCCATGCCTTTTATTTTCCAAGTTAATTTAATTTGCTCGTTTAGCCTGTTGGGATCATCAGGGGGATCGTCAAACTCATTTTTAGACGTAGTATGAGTATCGCCCCCACAGCTATGTGTTGATTCTTGATGACAAGTTATATCGTGAGATAAATGAACATGATTATGTGCCATATTTAAACAATTGCCATGACAACACTCATGGTGATGAAGTTCATGATGTATATATTTGTTATTATATAACATAACGTTACCTATATTTATGGGTGATTTTGATTGTACGCCAAAAAATAAAAAAGAAAATCATTTTTACTTTTAGTAGCAAAAAAAGTAAAAATCACTTCAAAACTGACCTGTAACACTTTTCAAAAAATAACGAACTAACTAATTAATTCGCTTTAATTATTAGCATGTGCAAGGCACAAAAAACACAGCAAAAACATTGTAATAAAAACAGAAATTAGCTAATAATTACTTAAATTAAGTGAAATAAAAACTTTAATAAAATCAATAGTCTACCTGAGCTATTTTAGAGAAAACACACAACACGGCAAGGTCAATCCACCTATCTTTTAACTGTGTTGTAGTGCTTTGCTAACAGAGTGAGGCAGCACGAAAAATTGGACTGCTTGGCGAGTTTGTGCTTTGTTAGGGATGCCAATTTATCAGGAACAATTTGGCACTTCTGAGCAAAGCAAATAGGCTTAAAAAAGGCGAATATCATAATGATTCGAGTAAATCATACCGATGGTTAAGAGCGAGAGCGTTGGGTACCGTAGTTCATATTTTGTATCTCATGTGAGTTGTAAGATGTTACGCTCAAAATTCTTAAATTAAACGTTATCACCAATATCAGTTATTTCGACAAAACTCAAAAGCTATAAAGCTAACAGCATATTTTAATTATAAAATTAACCTATCTATAAAGTCGAATTGTTTTATCTTTACATTTCCTTACAAAAAATCCGCTAAAAAACTAGCCAACTATATCTTAAATGGTTATACTTTTATCGCTATAGGAAAGCAAGCTTATTAAATAAGCAAATAATTGTAAAAAATCTAAATAAAACAAATCATTACTTGACAGGTAAACCATAATGCATTATCATTTTAGACACCAGACACCAGACACCAGCACTGGCAAACCTATGTCTTAAATTTATTAAATAATCTTATTCGACGAATTTTTACACGAAACTTATTTATATCTTCCAAATTATCTCTCAACGTATTATCGAAATTGTTTCCAAAAAGCCTATTGGTGTTGGGGGTGTTATTACTGTCATCTTCATGGAGTTTACAGGCATTAACTAGTAAAAGTGGTCGTGTAAATAATCATCGTAGTGATGCAATAATGCTACCACAGTCGGTAGTTATCAATTATGCAAGGCCGAATCTGCTATTTGGTAAAAATGGTGTGGATATTAGTGGAGTCAACTTCGCAGGTCCCGCTGATATATGGAATCCTGATGAGGGCTTTTTAGTTCAATCAACCAATCCTGCATCATACGGCCTTAATTTTCCGACTACAGGCGCTGATGGATTATATTTTGATTTAGTTATAGAGGAAATTGATGCACGCCAATTGGTATGGGAGCCAGTTACACATGGGGGAATAACAGCCACAGTGACATGGATATGGGCTGAAGATGATTGGCTTACATCTGGAGGAGAAATTATAGCGCGCGTTACGCTAAAAGGTCCTGAGGCAAGCGCTCAAATAAATAATCATTATCCTAATCGAATTGCTGTGCCAAGGTTACCGCAGATTTTTGAGTTAGTGGGTAGAGATATTAGTACTGGTAATGAGCTGGTAAAATATGGATTTGTATTACAGAAGTGGTTCGTGAACCGTAAAGATAAACAAGATAACTATTCTAATACAGAAGCGTGGTGTAGATATTTAGGCTATCGAGTGCCGCAAGTAAAGGATCTAACGAACGCAATCTGTTTGGGTACATGGGAAGGTGATTGGTGTAAAGGCTCTGTCGGCGCTACGCCATCATCAAGTGGTAATCATTATCAGCGTCGAATAGGAGCAGGATTTTTCACTGAGTGGGGCGGTACGTACCTTTATGCTGGAGCAGGTTTCGTCTATGACTACCAATACTGGACAAGCGACACGGCTGGAAATACTCAGTTTGATGTGGACTCAGATGTTGGTGATGTGTACTTCAACCAATCGAGTAATAGCCCGCGGGGTCTTTGCGTTACTCCTTAGCTTTTAATCTTTGGAATGTGGTTAAGTTTATGGTGCTAATAAGGAACAAGCATTAAAAAAGTTTCCATGTAAGGTAAAGCCCCCTAGTTTGCGTATTTACTATTAGATAGTAAATACGTTTATTTGAAAAAATTCCAATAAAATCAGATTTCTGTCTGAAATGTTTTAAGGTGAAAATCCTACATATTGTAAAATTAATATGCCTGTCTTTTCACGACGTTAGAATATATCGAAAACTGAAAACTAAGTTATTGGTTTGTTATTTAGTTTTGGGACGGTTTTTGATTATAGTACGGCTTACTACGTCAGGTTATTTTTTACAATATCATGATTTTATTTATAATAATTAATATAAATTACATTCAGTTTAATCTATTTAATCAATTCGTGTTTAATTATTAGGAATCTTCTTGAATAAATCTTTAAAATTTGATAGTTTACAGGAAAGATTTTTAACATTAAAAACACTAAAAAGAAGGTAATTGTTATGACAATCAAAGTAGGTATTAATGGCTTTGGCCGTATTGGCCGTATTGTTTTCCGTGCTGCTCAAAAACGTTCAGACATTGAAATCGTTGCTATCAACGATTTATTAGATGTTGAGTATATGGCTTATATGCTTAAATATGATTCAACACATGGTCGTTTTGACGGTACAGTTGAAGTTAAAGATGGTAAATTAGTCGTTAATGGTAAAGCAATTCGTGTTACTGCTGAACGTGATCCTGCAAACTTAAAATGGAATGAAGTTGGTGTTGATGTTGTCGCTGAAGCAACTGGTTTATTCTTAACTGATGAAACTGCTCGTAAACACATCCAAGCTGGTGCTAAGAAAGTTGTTTTAACTGGCCCTTCTAAAGACAGCACTCCAATGTTTGTTATCGGTGTTAATGATAAAGATTATGCTGGTCAAGATATCGTTTCTAATGCTTCTTGTACAACTAACTGTTTAGCGCCTTTAGCTAAAGTTATCAACGATAACTTTGGTATTGTTGAAGCATTAATGACAACTGTTCATGCAACAACTGCAACTCAAAAAACTGTAGATGGTCCATCTCATAAAGATTGGCGTGGTGGTCGTGGTGCTGCTCAAAACATCATCCCTTCATCAACTGGTGCTGCTAAGGCGGTTGGTAAAGTTATCCCTGAATTAAACGGTAAATTAACTGGTATGGCTTTCCGAGTTCCTACTCCAGACGTTTCTGTTGTTGACTTAACTGCTCGTTTAGAAAAACCAGCTAAATATGAAGATATCTGTAAAGCAATCAAAGCCGCTGCTGAAGGCCCAATGAAAGGCGTTCTTGGCTATACCGAAGATGATGTTGTTTCTACTGATTTCTTAGGTGAAGTTTGTACTTCAGTATTTGATGCTAAAGCTGGTATCCAATTAAGTGATAACTTTGTTAAACTTGTTTCTTGGTATGACAATGAAGTAGGTTATTCAAACAAAGTATTAGATTTAATCGCAGTTATTTCTAAAAAATAATTGATATTTAACTTTGTTTATAAGGCGACCTTAGGGTCGCTTTTTTTATGCTCTCATTTTAGAGAGATTTTTAGTTTTTTTAGAGACAAAAAAACGCTCACTTTGTGAGTGAGCGTTTTTCTAATATGAAATTCTAAAGTTTCAATTAGATTACAACGACTTCAGCAGCTGCAGGTCCACGAGGGCTATCTTGGATAGCAAATTCAACTTGTTGTCCTTCAGCTAATGTTTTAAAACCATCACCTGAAATAGCTGAAAAGTGAACAAATACATCTTTACTTCCATCCGCAGGGGTAATAAAACCAAAACCTTTACTTTCATTAAACCATTTTACTTGGCCTGTTTTTTTATTCATTTACTAGACATCCTAACAATAATTAATAATTAGCCATTACGGCCGTATGGGTTTTAACATCGTGTTAATAATGTAACTAAAAGCCAAGATAATGTGCTTAAAAATACATTATTGTGGTTCATTGTTATTCACTATTTTGTACTTTGTTGTTTACCCAGTGATATTACCGCATAAATTATAATCAAAAGCAAGATGTGAATAATAATTTTTTTTTATAAAAAAAAAAGTTTTATTGAATTTTCAGGAAATTATTTTTTAATTGATAAAAGTCAAATTTTGGACGTTGAAATTTTAATTGATTTTTAAAGTCACTAAAAATTATGAAAAATAAAAAAGCCATAAAATAATATTTATGGCCTTGATAAAAATATTTTTTATTGAACTTTATTTGTTTTTTGCTCGTTCAAATGACTCAATAATTTCTTTACGGGCGGCATCTGCGTTATCCCATCCGTCAACTTTCACCCATTTACCTTTCTCTAATGCTTTGTATTGTTCAAAAAAGTGTTTGATTTGTGATTTGAGTAATTCAGGTAAATCATCAACATCTTTAATGTGATCATATTCTTTTGATAGTTTGCTGTGAGGTACTGCAACTAGTTTTGCATCTTGACCTGCTTCGTCTGTCATTTTTAATACACCAACTGGGCGGCAACGAATAACTGAGCCTGGTTGTAATGGGTATGGCGTTGGGACTAATACATCAACTGGATCGCCATCTAATGATAATGTGTGATTAATATAACCATAGTTACATGGATAAAACATTGCTGTAGCCATAAAACGGTCAACAAATACAGCGCCAGTGTCTTTATCAACTTCATATTTAATTGGATCTGCATTGGCTGGAATTTCAATCACAACGTAAATATCATCTGGTAATTCTTTACCTGCTGGTACATTTAAAAGTCCCATTTTTGTATCCTCTATCTAAGTTTATATAGTGTTTGTGAATAATAATAAGCGCACCTTATAAAGATTATTCAGTGTCGCTCAATTCTTTTAAATATTGAAAAATTTGTCTTGCCGTTTTGGTTGGCTTGTTTGTTTCTTGCTCTTTTTTTGCTAAACGGGCTAAGGTTCGTAATTGCTGACGATCGGCAGTTGGGTACAAACCGATAATAGTTTCGGCATCGCCAGTTGCAATCAATTCATCACGAAGTTTTTCAAGTTTGTGAAATAGGGCGATTTGCTGATTATGGCGATTTTTAAGTTTATCAAGTGCTTGACTAATTGGGTCAATATCTCGGTTACGCAGCAGTTTACCAATGTATTGAATTTGGCGGCGATACCCTTCTTTTTTTATTTTCTGCGCAAGTCCAATTGCATAAGTGAGATCTTCATCGAGAGGAATTTTTTCAAGTTCGTTTTTGCTTAGCTTGACAAGTTCAATCCCTAATTTTTTTAAAGCTTCAGCATCACGTTTAATTTCACTTTTACTAACGTAGATGATTTCGTCATCTTCAGTGTCAATAGCGAAGTTGGGTTCTAGATTTGTCTCTTGATTGTAATTCATGTTATTTCTTTTGTTAACTATTGTGTAATTCTAGCTTATTATAGCGTATCGCTAGCAGAATTGTAGAAAATAATAAAATGAGTATTGAACAGATTAAAAAAGAAGCTTTAAATCAAAAAGAAACTTTATCGGCAATTGTTGCTAATGCTATTGAGCAAGCAAAGTCACGTGTTGATGAAGTTGAGGTATCGATTAATAAGTCAACAGGTATTAATGTTAGCACTCGCATGGGTGAAACCGAGAATGTTGAATTTAATAGTGATGGTGCGTTATCTATTACTGTTTATCAAAATGAACGTAAAGGGAGTGCTTCTACCAATGATTTGTCTTCTCAGGCTATTTTGAAAACGGTGAATATGGCGATTGATATTATGCAATATACTTCGCCAGATCCTTGTTCAGGTTTGGGTGATGTGAGTCAAATGGCATTTAATCCACCTGATTTAGATTTATTTCATCCTAGTGATTTGAACGTTGATAATGCCATTGAGCAGGCTAAACAAGCCGAATTAACTGCGTTAAATCATTCCAAATTGATTAATTCTGATGGCGGTTATTTTAGTAGTCGCTATGGCGTTTATGTTTATGGTAATAGTTTGGGGATGTTGCAAGGTTATTGCGCAAGTTCACATTCACTTTCATGCTCAGTTATTGCTCAACAAGCAGGGCAGATGGAAAGTAATTATGCTTATACTTCATCACGTGATTATAGTCAGCTCAAGTCCGCTGATTGGATTGGTGTGCAGGCGGCTGATAGGGCGATCTCACATTTAGGCGCTAAACAGATCGCAACAATGCAAACTCCTGTGTTATTTAGTGCAGAAGTTGCCGTTGGACTCATTAGGCATTTAGTAGGTGCTATAAGTGGCGGTGCCATTTATCGTAAATCTTCTTTTCTTTTAAATAGTGTAGGGAAGGTGATTTTTCCTAATTGGTTAACTATTTATGAGGATCCTTTTATTTTAAAAGGCGTTGGATCATCGCCTTTTGATAGTGAAGGGACAAAAACAGTTAAGCGCAATATTGTTGAGCAAGGTGTGTTGCAAACTTATTTGTTAGGCAATTATTCAGCTCGTAAATTAGGCTTAAAATCGACTGGGCATGCAGGTGGGATTCATAATTGGTTTGTATCGCCAAGCCATGCAAATGCTAGTTTTGATGAGATGCTAAAAAAATTGGATAAAGGTGTTTTGGTGACTTCGTTAATGGGGCAAGGTGTTAATAGTGTGACTGGTGATTATTCGCGTGGAGCTACAGGATTTTGGGTTGAGAATGGAAAAATTCAATATCCAGTTAGTGAAATCACCATTGCTGGTAATCTTAAAGATATGTATAAAAATATTGTGGAAATTGGAAATGATATCGAAACCAGAACAAGTATTCAATGTGGCTCAATTTTGATTGATAATATGAGTATAGCGGGGAAATAAGGATTAGCATGGCTGATTTGTTAAAAAGTACTTTTTTTCAAAAACTAATTGCATGGATGCCTGGATTAGGCAGTTTATTACAGTATAAACGAGAATATCTTAATTTTGATATTAAGGCTGGTTTATCAGTTGCTGCTGTTTCGTTACCTGTGTCAATTGCTTATGCTGAATTGACTGGTGTTGGCGCTATAGCTGGACTGTATTCGACCATTTTGCCTTTAATTGTATATGCGTTTTTTGGTTCTTCTAAACAATTGATTGTAGGACCTGATACAGCAACTTGTGCTGTAGTTGCCGCTGTTGTGTTACCTTTAGCGGCTAATGATCCAATATTGCGCTGGCAATTAGTTATTATATTAACAATAATGATAGGCATTTGGTGTATCATTGCTGGAAAGTTACATCTTGGTGCTTTAGCCGACTTGCTTAGTCAGCCTATTTTAATTGGTTTGCTTAATGGCATATCAATTACCATTATGGTCGATCAGTTAGCCAAGACCTTAGGCTTTAGCTACGATTATTCTTATTTGATTGAGCGAATAGTCTATTTCCCTTTTAAATTGTCAGAAATTCATATAGGCACTGCACTCGTTTCGTTTTTTACTTTGTCTATTTTAATTGCCTTAAAGCGATTAAAACCTCTATATCCTGCACCTTTATTAGCTGTTATTGTGATGACGTTTTTTTCGTGGGTGTTTAATTTTGAATATTTTAATATTCGTATTATTGGTAATGTTAGCAGTGATTTTATTCCTACCGAGTCATGGCTTGATTTTGATAAAGGATTAATGCGTGATTTAGTTGTTCCTTCACTTAATATTGCTATCATCTGTTTTGTTAGTATGATGATAACTGTACGCAGTTTTGCATCAAAAAATAACTATGAAACCAATGCCGATGTTGAATTTAAAGCGTTAGGTATAGCTAATATTGTAGCAGGGTTATCACAAGGCTTTGTTGTTAGTGGTACATCATCAAGAACGGCTGTAAATGATGCAAATGGAGGTAAAACGCAACTAGTTTCGATTATTGCAGCAATATTAATTGGTATTGTGGTATTGTTTTTCCTTTCGCCTTTACAATATATTCCAACTTGTGTGTTAGGGGTTATTTTAATATATTCTTCAATTTCACTCATTAATTTTCAAACCATCGTTCGCTTTTTTAAATTTGATCGAGACGCTTTTTATTTGAGTTTGATAACACTTATTTCAGTACTTGTTATAGGGATTATTCCTGGTATGGCGTTAGCGGTACTACTGGGGTTATTTTTATTTTTACGTCGAGTATTTAGACCTAAAGATCAGTTATTAGGTGTTGATGAAAGTGGTCGGATTCATTCCATAAGCCAAAATGTGCAACCGATCAGTAATACAATGATTTATCGATTTAATTCTCCGCTAACTTATTTCAATATCGCTTATTTTAAACGAAGAATTATCAGTTATATTGATGATTCTAGTGATCCAATAAGCTATGTTATTGTCGATGCAATCCCTTGTTTTACTTATAAAGATGTGAGTGTGCTGTCGGGAATTGATGAATTAGTGAAGTCTTTAAAAGTAAGAAATGTTACCCTAATTTTATCTGGTCGACGTAAAACACTTAAAAATTGGTTTAAACAGATGAATATTAAGCTTGATGATGAGTATATCGAGTTTGCTTATGATCTTTATTTTGCAGTTAAGTTAGCTCAAAGTAAGGGCCATATGGATAATAAAACTGATGATGAATCTGAACATTTATCATGACTACTCATCAAATATGTAGGATCTGTTTTAATTATCTGACATTTCTCAATTATTGACAGATAAAGTAATATTAATATAGACAATCGCCTACAAATTTAAGTACAATATTAGATCTTTCAAATAAAGTATTTTAGTAAAAAATTAGAGGTAAAAATGGCACGTGTAACTGTTCAAGATGCAGTAGAAAAAATTGGTAATCGCTTTGATCTCGTTCTTGTAGCAGCGAGACGCGCTCGTCAATTACAAGTGGAAAATAAATCACCACATGTTCCTGAAGAGAACGACAAAGAAACTGTTATTGCTTTACGTGAAATTGAAAATGGTCTTGTTAATAAACAGATTCTTGATATTGCTGATTTTCAAGCTCGTCAAAACAAAGAGGAAGAAACACGAGCAACACTTCATGAGTCGATTCTTCTCGAAAACACACCATCATACGAATAAGCTTTACAGGAATTGCTTATGCAATATTTTGATGGCTTAAAAGAGGTTGTAGCATCTTATCTTCCGTCTAAACAAGTCGAATTGATACAAGATGCTTATCTTTTTGCTAAAAATGCACATGAAGGGCAATTCCGATGTAGTGGTGAACCTTATATTACTCACCCAGTTGCAGTTGCAACATATCTAGCTGAGATGCGGCTTGATTATGAAACAGTTATTGCCGCACTTTTACACGATACTATTGAAGACACTCCTGTCACTTTTCAAGATATTACCGACAAATTTGGTAAACATGTTGCCATTTTAGTCGAAGGTGTCTCTAAACTTGATAAATTAAAATTCCGTAACAGGCAAGAAGCACAAGCTGAAAATTTTCGGAAAATGGTGCTTGCTATGACTGAGGATGTGCGTGTAATTTTAATTAAACTTGCTGATCGTACGCATAACATGCGTACACTTAGTGCTTTAAGACCTGATAAACGTCGTCGCATTGCTAAAGAAACCCTTGAAATTTACGCACCTTTGGCTCATCGTTTAGGTATCAATCACATCAAAACAGAACTTGAGATTTTGGGCTTTACAGCAATGCATCCAAATCGAGCTAAAGTGATTGAAAAAGTCGTTAAAACAGCGCGAAATACGCGAAAAGAGCTAATTCAACAAATTTTGTCTGAAATCCGTGGGCGATTACATGACGCTCATATTGATGCAGAAGTTACTGGTATCGAGAAAAATATCTATGTTATTTATCAAAAGATGAAACTACGTGAACAACATTTTCATTCTATCATGGATATTTACACTTTTAGAATTGTGGTAAAAGATGTTGATGGTTGTTATCGTGCTCTTGGACTGGTACATAATTTGTATAAACCACGTCTTAATCGTTTTAAAGATTATATCGCTATTCCCAAAGCAAATGGCTACCAATCATTGCATTCATCGTTAATAGGCCCTCACGGTACACCAGTTGAAGTCCAAATTCGTACCGAAGATATGGATCAAATGGCTGAAATGGGTGTTGCTGCTCATTGGGCGTATAATGCAGTTGATGAATTAAACAATACTACTGCGCAAATTAAAGCTCAGCGCTGGATGCAAAGCCTGTTAGAATTGCAACAAAGCGTAGGGAATTCTTTCGAATTTATCGAAAATGTTAAATCTGATTTGTTTCCTAAAGAAATTTACGTTTTTACTCCCAAAGGACGTATTGTGCAATTACCAGAAGGAGCTACCGCAGTTGATCTTGCTTATGCAGTCCATTCTGATATTGGTTATCAATGCATTGGCGCAATTGTTGATCGTAAACCTTATCCTTTATCACAACCATTAAGCAGTGGGCAAACAGTTGAAATTATTACTTCCCCTGAGGGCCATCCTAATGCTAGTTGGTTAAATTTTGTGGTTAGTGCTAGAGCGAAGTCGCGTATTCGTCAGGCGCTTAAAACTCTTAAGCGTGAAGATGCAATTGAATTGGGTCGACGTTTATTGAATCTTTCGTTAGTTAAATCAGGCGGTATTAGTGGACTGTCAGAAAGCCAAAAGGCTAGAGTGGTTGAGTTAGCCAAATTGTCCAATTTTGATGATGTCTTAGTCGAAATCGGATTAGGTAATATTATGAGCCATTTTATTGCCAAAGGTTTAGAACATAAAGCGCTGCTGCAAAATAAATCAGAGTCAAATAAAACTCTTGTTATTACTGGCAGTGAAGGAGTTTCTGTTACATTTTCTAAGTGTTGTCATCCAATTCCTAATGATCCTATTGTTGGGCATGTTAGTCCAGAGAAGGGGTTAATTGTGCATCATGAATCTTGTCGAAATGTTACTGGTTATCAAAATAATCCAGAAAAATATATCTCACTTAAATGGGCTCCCGATATTTCTCAACGTTTTGTTGCTGAAATTTGGCTCGATATTTTAAATACTCAGGGTTCTTTGGCGCATATACTTTCAATTATTAATGACGAAAATACTCGCTTGCAATGGCTAAATACCGAAGAAAAAGATAGGCAGATTTATACTGTTATTCTACAGATAGAAGTAAAAAATACCCAGCAACTTAATGAATTAATTCGTAAAATGTTACTACAACCTGATGTAGTAAGTGTTAAACGAAATATAAATTAGTCATTATGATAAATCGTTTTTTCGACCATTTGCCGTTGATAAAACTAACGGGGATTGGTGAAAGTCTAGAAAAAAAATTCAATACATTAGGTATCTATACCGTTAAAGATCTGTTATTGCATTTTCCTTTACGTTATGAAGATCGTACTTCATCTTGTGCTATTGCTGACGCCAATATTGGCGAATTTACGACAATTGAAGGTGTTATTATTAAAAGTGAAATTGCTTTTGGTCGCAAACAAATGCTAGTTTGTTACGTTCAAGATGATTCTGGTATTGCAATATTACGATTTATGCATTTTACTGCTAGTATGAAGGCTTCGCTAATTAAAGGTAAATGGATCAGTGCTTATGGTGAAATAAAACGCGGTAAAAATTATCTTGAAATAATTCATCCGCAATTTAAATTAAAAACAAGTCGAGACGAAAAATCTATCAAGTTAGAAGATGATCAAGAAAGATACACACCTATTTATTCAACTACTTATGGATTAACTCAGGCTGTGATTCGACGGTCAATTATGGCTGCGCTAATTTTGTTGAAAAATAATCCTTCAGAAGAAGTTTTACCTCCTCAGTTGGCTTATCGGTTTTTGTCGGCTTTTGATTCTTTAAATATTATTCACAATCCCCCCATTGATACTGAGATTGAACAGTTGGAGTCGGGTGATCACCCAGCTATTAAGCGGTTTATTTTTGAGGAATTGATTGCTTATCATCTGAGTATGTTAATGATAAAAAAACATAATCAAAGACAGCAGGCACACTTGTTTTCCCCAACTCAACGCTTGATCAACCCGTTTTTATCATCATTACCTTTCACGCCAACCCATGCTCAACAGCGAGTTGTGCAAGAGATTTATCTCGATATGGCAAAACCAGTACCTATGATGCGATTAATTCAAGGTGATGTTGGTTCTGGTAAAACATTAGTAGCAGCTTTAGCAGCGTTGAATGCAATTGAAAATGGTTGCCAAGTGGTTTTGATGGCACCAACAGAAATATTAGCCGAGCAACATTATAATAATTTTAGTACTTGGTTTGGGCCGTTGGGAATTAGTGTTGATTGGTTGTCAGGAAGATTAACCGCCAAAAATAAGCGACAGCGTTATGAGCGCCTTCAAAAGGGTGAAATTACTATGTTAATTGGTACTCATGCAGTATTTGTTGATAAAGTAGAATTTACCTCTTTAGGTCTTGTCATCATTGATGAACAGCATCGATTTGGTGTTAATCAACGCCTAAGTCTTTGGGAAAAAGGAATTAAAGATCATCTTTATCCGCATCAATTAATTATGACGGCAACGCCTATTCCAAGAACATTAGCCATGACCATTTATGCTGATTTAGATGTTTCTGTTATTGATGAATTACCACCCGGAAGAACACCAATTAACACAGTTGTAATACCTAATAATCGCCGAGATGAAATTATTGAACGTGTAAATCAAGCTTGCTTAGCAAACCGCCAAGTTTATTGGGTGTGTACTTTGGTCGAAGAGTCCGAAATACTTGACGCACAAGCGGCTGAAATGCTGGTTGCAGAATTGCAAATGCGTTTGCCGCATTTAAATATTGCGTTAGTGCATGGTAAAATGAAGTCTGATTTAAAACAATCAGTTATGCAAGAGTTTAAAGCAGGAAAAATTCAACTGCTGGTTGCTACAACAGTTATTGAAGTTGGTGTTGATGTTCCTAATGCTAGTTTAATGATTATCGAAAATGCAGAACGTTTAGGTTTAGCTCAGTTACATCAGTTGCGTGGGCGAGTTGGACGTGGCACGGCAGTATCTCATTGTGTATTAATGTATCAAGCTCCTCTAAGTAAAGTTGCTCAAGCACGCATGAAGGTAATGCGTGAAAGTACTGATGGATTTGTTATTGCCCAAAAAGATCTTGAACTTCGTGGTGGTGGTGAAATTTTAGGGACTCGGCAAATGGGTACAGCTAATTTTAAAGTTGTTGATTTGATTCGCGACCAGCATTTGATTAGTGAAATTCAAAATATATCTTATGACATCCAAAAAAACCATCCACACAGTGCTGAACAATTAGTTGATTGTTGGCTTCCAAATCGTGAAAAGTATATTAATGCATAAAACTTAGCTGATTTTTTCTGATAAGTTTTGAAATTATCAATCTGAATCATATCTACAAATTGTGTAACGGTTTATTGCATAGTAATTTGATGTGTAGAATGTAGTCTTGTACCTTTAATTTAATATATTTACTTATTTTATATATCTGTTTATGTTCGCATGATGATTTGCGCTTTGCAGCATTGTGCCTATCGTGTAATATAGATAGTATTATAAAAAATGGAAAGAATTGCGGATATTGTATGAAATCAACTATAAAATTACTCCCTATCTGTTTTGTTACATTGGCATTAGTAGGATGTGGATTAAAAGGTCCGCTTTATCATCCAGTTGAAAAAACAGCAATGCAACAAACAAAACTAACAACTGCTTCAATTCAATCTGGTTTATTTATTTAAATTGCATAATGGAATAACATGATGGATTTTTTAAATTATCAACAAAGTCGTTTATTTGCCAATCAGATAGCGATAGCGGATCTTGCTAAGCAGTATGGTACACCATTATATGTTTATTCGGCCGAATACATAAGTAAACAGTTTTTAGAGTATGAACATGCTTTGGTTAATAATAAACATTTGGTTTGTTATGCGGTTAAAGCTAATAGTAATTTGGCTGTTTTGAGTTTACTTGCAAAACTGGGTGCTGGTTTTGATATTGTTTCACAAGGTGAGTTAGAACGAGTATTAAAAGCAGGAGCAGATCCTAAAAAAATTGTCTTTTCAGGTGTTGCTAAATCAATAGTTGAAATTGAACGTGCGCTTGAAGTTGGTATTAAGTGCTTTAATGTTGAATCTGAGGCTGAATTATACCGAGTTGATGAAGTTGCTAAAAGATTAGGTAAAATTGCACCGATTTCATTGAGAATCAATCCTGATGTGGATGCTAAAACACATCCTTATATTTCAACAGGTCTTCGCGAAAATAAATTTGGTATTAGCTATGAGTTAGCTTTAAATGTTTATCGAAAAGCAAGCTCATTAGCTAACATTAAAATCGTTGGTATTGATTGCCATATTGGCTCTCAATTAACTCAATTGTCACCATTTCTTGATGCTGCCGATCGTATACTCGCTTTAGTTGATAAATTGCAATCTAATAATATTGTAATTGAACATATTGATTTAGGTGGAGGTTTAGGGGTCTGTTATGATAACGAACAACCACCAACAGCATCGCAACTTGTAACCGAACTTAAGAACAAATTAGTTGATTATCCTGATATTGAAATTTTGTTCGAACCAGGGCGTTCGATTGTTGCTAATTCAGGGTTGCTAATTACTAAGGTGGAATATACCAAACACCAAGATAATAACCATTTTGCAATTGTCGATGCAGGTATGAATGACTTAATTCGTCCCGCTCTTTACGATGCTTGGATGAGAGTGTTACCTGAAAAGCAACCACAAACTGGTGATGAATTTTTGGTCTATAATGTTGTGGGACCTATTTGCGAATCTAGCGATGTGTTGGCTTATCAGCGTGAGCTTTCGGTTAAACAAGATGATTTGTTGGTAATTTGTAGTGCTGGTGCTTATGGCTTTAGTATGGCATCAAATTATAATAGCCATTTACGACCAGCAGAAGTGATGCTTATTGATGATAAACAACATAAATTAATTCGCCAGCGTGAATCCTTCGATGATTTATGGCGAGGTGAAGTAGTTTTATAATATTTAACAGGTTATTGAATGCTTAATTATAATAGCATTCCTCTTTTAGTTGATGTTGGTAACCAGTTTAGACTAAAAGTTAAAAATAAAAACATGTTTGACAACAGAAGGTAAACTAGCGATGAACTTTTCAAAAATGCATGGACTCGGAAATGATTTTATGGTTATTGATGCTGTGACGCAAAATGTTCATCTTTCGACAGAAATGATTAAACGTATGGCAGATCGATATACTGGTGTCGGGTTTGATCAACTTCTTATTGTTGAGCCACCTTATGTACCAGATAGTGATTTTCATTATCGTATTTTTAATTCAGATGGTTCTGAAGTTGAGCAATGTGGTAATGGGGCTCGCTGTTTTGCACGTTTTGTTCGTTTAAAAGGCCTTAGCCGAAAACGAGTGTTAAAAGTTAGTACCATGAAAGGCAATATTGTTTTAACCGTAAATGATGATAATACTGTGCGTGTTAATATGGGACAGCCTATTTTTGAACCTAACAAAATTCCTTTCAAAGCTATAAAAGAAGAAAAAACTTATATAATCCGAGCACAAGAACAGACTATATTATGTGGTGTTGCATCTATGGGCAATCCTCATTGTGTTGTTCAAGTCGATAATATTCTAACCGCAGAAGTGGCAACACTAGGTCCGTTATTAGAACAACATGAACGCTTTCCTGAACGTGCCAATATTGGATTTATGCATATTATTGATCGCAATAACATTAATTTACGTGTATTTGAACGTGGGGTTGGCGAAACACAAGCTTGTGGTACTGGTGCCTGTGCCGCAGTAGCAGTAGGCATCAATCAAGGACTATTAAACCAACAAGTTAATGTCAATTTACCTGGTGGCAAATTATTAATTGAATGGAAAGGTGGAAATCAACCACTTTATATGACTGGACCTGCTACACATGTATATGATGGTTTTATTGCTACTTAACTTTAACATCATCCTCCCAATAGATTCTAAAACTTGTTGACAGAAAATAACAAGGCAAAAAACATTCAGGTTTGGTATTGATTTTATTGAAGTTTTTATCTTTAACCGAAAAAAACAGTAGAAACATGAGATAACACGGTAATACAATAGACGCTAATTATGGTTGGTAAAAATACACAAAATTTAAGAGTAAAAAAAGCTCGGCGATCGTCTTCATCATTAAAATTAAATGATGAAATCGTTTGTCAATATATTATTGATAATCCAGATTTTTTTATGAGAAATGCCCGGTATGTTGAGTGTATGCAAGTGCCTCATCCTGTCAGGGGAATGATTTCTTTACCAGAATGGAACATGGCGCGTCAGCGCAATAAAATTAACCAATTAGAGTGCGAAATTTCATTATTATTGGAACATGCCAGTGCCAACGAATTGTTGTTTAATCAGCTAATGGATCTGCAAATTGAATTAATTAAAGCACAGGATCTAAATCAACTTATTGTTTTATTAAACACATGGGCTAAATCATTAGGACTTAGTGGTGCTTATTTATATCTTTTTGGTGACAAATGGTTGCTTAATGCGCCATCAAATTACCATCATATAGCTTTAGATTCATCACAATTTGATTTTATTCGTGTTAGACATTTCCAGTACAGTCAACAGTATTTAGGTACATTAAATTCAACTGAGCTTGATTTTTTATTACCTGATGAACACGGTTATGTTGGCTCAGTGGCATTATCTTTGTTAGGTCAATTTGGTGATTTGGGGCTTTTAATGTTTACTAGTGCTAATTCCGAACATTATCAAGCAGGACAAGGTACATTATTACTTGAAAAAATGAGTGAAATTTTACCGATTTTAATTAGCAGATGGATTATGCGAACAAAATAAGGACATAGCATTATGCAGCCTAATAAAAATGATAATACGGCATTAAAGCTGCCTGTTGATCAATTTTTAAATTATTTAAAGTCAGAAAAGCAACTAAGCTTAAATACTCAGATTAATTATCGACGTCAACTTTATGCACTTATTTCGTTGGCAAGTGAAGTTGAAATCTCGAACTGGCAAAATTTGGATTCATCCGCAGTTAGATTGTTAATCAGTCGTAGCAAACAGACGGGCTTGCAAGCAAGAAGCTTATCATTAAGACTTTCTGCTTTGCGTAGTTTTTGTGATTGGATGGTAAAAAACGAGCTGCTTACCGCTAATCCAGCTCGAGGCGTGCTAAATCCAAAATTAGGTCAACACTTACCCAAAAATATTGATATTGACGAAATTAATCAACTGCTTGATATTGATCATAACGATCCTCTTTCTGTTCGTGACAGAACAATGCTTGAAGTTATGTATGGTTCTGGGTTACGCCTTTCTGAATTAGTCGGTCTTAACTGTCAAGAATTGAATCTTGTTGATGGTGAAATTCGCGTAATGGGTAAGGGGAATAAAGAGCGAAAATTGCCATTAGGTCGAGAATCTATCAAATGGATTAAACACTGGTTGTCAATGCGGAATTTTTTAACACCACAAGATGATGCTTTATTTATTTCCAAATTGGGTAAGCGTATTTCACCGCGAAATGTTGAAAAACGGTTTGCTCAGTGGGGAATCAAACAAGGGTTAAGCAGTCATGTTCACCCTCACAAATTACGTCATTCATTTGCAACTCATATGCTAGAATCAAGTGGTGATTTGCGTGCAGTACAAGAATTGTTAGGGCATGCTGATTTATCGACGACCCAAGTCTATACGCATTTAGATTTTTCGCATCTATCTGAAGTTTATGATTCAGCCCATCCACGCGCTAAAAGGGGAAAATAACGATGCACTTTTATCGATCTATTAATAAGATTAAAGCGTTTACTTTCGATCTAGATGATACGTTATACAATAACAGCATGATCGTTGAAAAAGCGGAAGACGAAATGATCAAAACTCTTCAAGGTTATGAACAATTGCGCACGCTTACTTTACCCGAATATTTTTCCGAAAAGCGTGCTGTACTTGCATCTGACCCTGAAATTTATCACGATGTTATTGTTTGGCGAATTCAAACCATTACATCGCTATTAAATAAAACTAATATACCAGCATCAAAATTTGCTGATGTCATCGATGAAGCAATGAGTTGTTTTAATGTTTGGCGGCACAAGATGAACGTTCCTGAATCAACGCATACACTATTAACTAAATTAGCCACTAAATATCCTTTGGCTGTTATTACTAATGGTAACGTTGATATTAACAAAATTGGCATAGGTGATTATTTTCAATTTTCACTACGTGGTGGTGAACATGGCCGTTCTAAACCTTTTCCTGAAATTTTTGATTTAGCATCTCACAAACTTAATATTCCATCACACTCTATTTTACATGTGGGTGACAATTTATTAACGGATGTTAATGGAGCTATTGATAACGGCTTTTTAGCTTGCTTTATTAATATTTATAATCAGGATATTTTTCAGCTTAATGATACTAGATGTTTACCTCACATCGAAATAACACAATTGCCAGAATTAGAGAATCTGCTATAATTAACCTCCTTATCTGTACAAATAAACAGTAAAATAAATGTAAAGATACGTTTCTTTAGTAGCAATGAAAATTTTTACCTAAGAAGCTTTGTCTTTATTTATGTTCTGTTAGATCACAGTGGACAAACGTATTCGGAATATGATGAAAATATTAATAACGCTTTCAACATTAATGCTACTTGGCGGTTTCTATTATCAAAATAGGTTTGCATGTAATGGAAATTAATAAATTATTATTAGATGGCCTAAACACAGAGCAACAAAAAGCAGTTACTACCGATAGTCAATATTCAATTGTTCTTGCAGGTGCAGGGAGTGGCAAAACGCGTGTTTTAGTTCATCGTATTGCTTGGCTTTGTATTGAAAAGAGTTATTCACCTGGCTCAATTTTTGCGGTTACTTTTACCAATAAAGCGGCTATTCAAATGCAAGAACGTATTCAAGCATTAGTAGGCGAGGGTTATTTTAATGGTATGTGGGTGGGTACATTTCATGGGCTTACTCATCGTTTGTTACGCATGTTTCCTGAGCAAGCTAAGTTACCTCCTAATTTTCAACTTATTGATACTGAAGATCAAATTCGGCTTATTAAGCGAATTTTTCACGAGCTAAAAATCGACGAAAAACAATGGTCGCCAAAACAGTGTGCTGCTTTTATTTCTACTCAAAAGGAAAAAGGTTTCAGAGCGGAAGATATTGTTCCTGAAGATCCTAAACAAGTGATGTGGCAGGCGATTTATCGAGACTACCAAACTATTTGTGATAGAGTTGGATACGTTGATTTTTCAGAATTAATTTTAAGAACGTATGAGCTGCTTTGCCATAATCAAGACGTTTTAAATTATTGTCATCATCGTTTTTGTAATATCTTAATTGATGAATTTCAAGACACTAATAAGATCCAATATCGTTTGGTACAAAAACTGGCAGGTAATACAGCTAATGTAATGATTGTAGGCGATGACGATCAATCTATTTACAGTTGGCGTGGTGCTAATGCGGATAATCTCCAATTATTTATAAACGATTACCCTGAAACTGAAATTATTAGGTTGGAACAAAATTATCGTTCAACTGGTAACATTTTAGATGTAGCTAATAATTTAATATCGAAAAATCAGAACCGGTTGGGTAAAACTTTATGGACAGATATAGGCGGCGGTGAACTGATTACGCTTTATATTGGTTTTAATGATATTGATGAGGCAAGATTTGTTGTTGGTCAAATAAAAAAATTCCATGACGAAGGTGGAAAGTACGCAGACTGTGCGATATTGTACCGTAATAATGCACAATCACGTATATTTGAAGATACATTGTTGCAAGCAGGTTTACCTTATCAAATTTATGGATCTATTCGTTTTTATGAACGACAAGAAGTTAAATTAGCGCTTGCTTATTTACGGCTATTACATGACCACAATAATGACATGGCGTTTGAAGCTACAATCAATACCCCAACTCGAGGTATTGGTAATGTCACGCTAGATAAAATTAGATTGACTGCAAAGCAGTATAATATTTCATTATGGGATGCATGTATAATGCTAATCCAAACCAATGCTTTTACTGAACGGCAAAGCTCTGGGATTGGTCGTTTTTTGGAATTAATAGAATCAATCTTCGATAAAGTAGAGCTTAAACCATTTTATAAACAACTTGATATTATTATCAAATTATCTGGCATATTGCAAATGTATGAGCAAGAGCCTGGTATTAAAGGGCAATCAAAGCTGGAAAATCTTGAAGAATTGGTATCGGCCGCTGAGCAGTTTTATCGCTTTAATGAAAATAACCTTATTCAAGATAAAGAAACGGGTAAGGCATTAACTGTTTTAGAATCATTTTTAGCATATACGTCATTAGAAAGCAGAGATGTAATTAGTGAACAAGATACCGTTCAACTAATGACTCTGCATTCTGCCAAAGGTCTTGAATTTGATAATGTTTTTATTGTAGGACTAGAAGAGGGCATATTCCCAGACTTAAGATCTTCTCAAGACTTCGATAAACTTGAAGAAGAGCGTCGTCTTGCCTATGTAGGTATTACTCGAGCACGTAAGTATCTAACATTATCATTAGCTCAGATAAGGCGTCTATATGGTCGTGAAGAGCGTAATTTACCTTCACGCTTTTTGTCTGAATTACCTATTGATAAGTTAAATGAAATTAGTTATCAAGGAACAATGTCGCCTGAAAAAATAAAGTCTTACCCTAAAAAGAAGCCTCAATGTGATGGTTACAAATTAGGTCGTAAAGTGTTACATAAACGTTTTGGTGAAGGAACTATTGTTAATCTTGATGGCGAAGGTGATCATAAGCGAGTACAAATAGCTTTTGTTAATGAAGGTATAAAATGGCTAGTAGTTAAATTAGCAAATCTTACTTTATTGTAGATTTCTTTTAAGTAAAATTTGTGACTACTTTCTTGAACGGGAATTAATTGTTAAACTAATTCCCATTTTTTATATATTATAGCTCAGCTTGTTCTTTTACAGATTCAGAAAAAATCTGATTAAACGACTTGTCGGTACGATTACAAATCCAATTATTATCGATGTAATCAAAATGATAACCTTGTTTTTGAGTGGCTAACCATACCTGAAAGAGTGGTTCTTGGGTATTAATGATGATTTTACTGCCATTGGGGAAACTAATGGTGATAACATTGCCGTTTGTTTCATAATCTAAATCGATGTCATGCTCATTTACATAATTATCCAAGAATAGTTCGATTTTGTTGAATAACTGTTCGGTAATGGTATGAAATTGTGTGATATTCATAAAGAGATATTCATTCAAATAAATAATAGAGCGATATTAACATAAATGAATATACTCCGCCACAGCAAGGTGGCAAGAGTAAAAGTAGGTACTGATTTACTAATTAGCGAGTGGTAAGGAACAGGCAATAGTAAGTAGCTTATATTGCTCGTTATCATGAGTGATAGCTATCCAACGGTTTGCTATCTCAATTGTGTTGACTAATTTTCCATCACCAAAATTATTTTCGATTGTTCTAAGCTTTCCTTTTGCTAACTCCATTTTGTCGCAATTGGCATAATATTCGATCCTTATGGAATGATAAGGTGTCTCTGTACCATCATCATTTTTTTGTATCAATGCTGGGCTGTAATTAGTCACTTCACTAAATACACGAATTTTGGAGTTGAAAGGGTGAAGGTTGATCGATTTTCTATCTAAAAATGAATAGCCAATAGTATTATTGTCGTTAGTTTTTGATGTTGGAATGAATTGTTCTCCTACTCTTGGATCTTTTAAACTTTCAACAGCAGTATTTTCATTTGCTTTCGTATCAATATTAGCTTTTTCCCCTGAGGCATGGCTGAATGCTGCAAAAGAAAAGAGAATTAAAAATAAATTGACCTTTTTCATTTAAATTTTTTCTCCATCTTTTGAGTTAGCTTCTGTAGGATTAGTTTGTGATTGATTTTGTTGTTTTTCTTTTTCTTTTTGCATTTTTTCTTGGTTTGCTTTAATTCGCTCTTGCAGTTCAGCTTCTTGTTTTTCGATGATTGGTTTTAGATCTGGGCGAGCCGTAAGAATTGTTTCTTTTTCTAAATCGCCTTGAATAGAACAAAAAATACTACTTTGATTATTAGCAGAAGATTCTAGATAAAGTGCTTTATTAATTGTACCAAACCTTGGAATAACACCATCGATGGCATAAATATCATCTTCCCATGTTTTAGATTTTGATTTTTTATCATAAATTTTAGCATTTGCTATGTAAGTGTTTTGGCTATAATGCAACCAATTAATATTGCTTAAAGCACTTTTAATTTCATCTTGCTTGTTATCAAAGATAAATCCCCAATAAAGAAACTGACCAGATAAAGTAGTTGAAATATAAATATTTTGATAGCCAACAATTTCTAAATCATGATACTTAAGTGGTTTTTTAAACATAACTTTATTTTTGTCGGTTTTTTGAATAGATTCAACAGGAATATAAGTTACATTATCGGGAGTGGTTGCTAAATCAACGTATTGATTTATTGACTCTTGGTGTTTAGATAATTGTTCAAAAAACTGATTATCACATTGCAAAAATGTATCAATTACCTTATCTGTTTCATCCTGTATATTATTTGTTTGGGCAAAAACACAAGAAACGAAAGATGCGCAAACTAGCACAGAAAGTTTTTTGAGAAGCATGGCGAATTTCCTTGAACCACAATTATATTTCTTCTTTTGTAAAGGAAGATTGTAAAGTAATGTAAATATAAATGTCAATTGACATTATTTCAATTCTCAACGAAGACCATTAAATCACCGTTTTTAAAGGATATTTTAATCAAATCACTAATCGCTTTGTTTCTTAAACTCACAACTCCTCCTAGCGATAATGTGGCATCAATTAAGGGGTATTGAAAGCCTGTAATGGTTACACCAGTTACTTTCGAAAATGGCATTAGTGAAATAATATGATCTTTTACATTGGTTATTTCTTGATGATGTTTTGCAAAAAAGAAATGACAATAATTATCATAAAAGGTAATTTGATACTGATGATAATATCTTATTGCAACAGAAATATTCCCCAAAAAGTGATCGCTAGCATGACCACTAGCACCATAAACATCAAATGTTTTCACCCCTTTACCTGCTAAAAACAAAATTGCTTTTTCAAAATCAGTTTTATTTTGGTCAGGTGTATGAATAATTTTAGTTTTAGGTGGAATTGCTTTGTTAGGATTATAGCTATCTAAATCGCCAATAATAAAGTTTGGTTCGATTGACAAAGTCGACAGATAATTATGATAAGCCCCATCTGTGCAAGCAATATAAGTATAATTATCCAAATGTTGAAAGTCATGTTGTGGTGGCTCGCCATTAATAAAAAGTAAAGCTCTATTTTGTGACATTACACTTTTTTCCTTTTGCTCATTTTATTGGTAAATCATAAAGCCAAAGTATATGCCATGATAATAGCGTCTTCTTGTTTACCATTAGTTGTTGGGTAATAATTTTTTCTAATCGTTATTTGGTTAAATCCCAGCGTGTGATAAAGCTTAAGTGCTGCCGTATTTGATTGTCTGACTTCAAGCCAAAGGGTTGAGATTGGATAGGGCGATTTTATCGTTATTAACGCATCTATTAAATGATTGAGCAGCTCTCTTGCTAGTCCTTGCTTTCTGAAATCGGGATGTATTGCAATGTTAAATAAATTTGCTTCATCTGCTACATGTTGGCAAATACAAAACCCAACTATTTGGTTATTAATCGTTATTTTAAAATTGAGATAACGTTCACCTTGGTTTGAAAAGAATGTTTGTTTTGACCAAGGAATTGCATGGCAAATCTTTTCTAATTCAAAAGCTTTTTTTAAATCATGTTCGGTGAGGATGGAAATAGTTTTCATATTGACATAATTGTTGCCATAGTAGGCGTTTTTGTTGTGGTGCTTTTGCAAGCTGATTTAAACTGGTTGTTTGAATAGTTAATGGGTTAATCCAAGACTCATCCAAGGTAATATCAATAAACCAAATTACTGTATTAATTTCATCAGCAGGAATAATTAATTGTTGTGGCGTTAAAAACAATACTTGTTTTTCAGTTAGATGGATAGCATTTAAAATATCATAATAGATTTTTTGTGTTGGTTTTTGTTCTGCAACTACAATCAATCTAATTTCTTCACTTATTTGTGTCGCTATTTCACCTTTGAAAACATTAGCATTCCTCAAAACGTATTGAGTTATGTTGCACTGTTTTAGATACCAATCTTGTAGTGTCATTATTGACTTACTGTTTTTTATTAGAGATTAAAGATAGTTAATTGTATAATCAATGCATCAATTTATAAAGGTTTTTCATTGAGGAAATATGGCAACATCTGCTTTTACCCCAGCAAGTCAAGTACTTGAGCGTCACCAAACATTTTTTAACGATAAAAATGTGCTGATAGCTGGTGATATTCAGGATAGTTATCCATCTATTATGTCGGCAAATCAAGTTAAGATTCATTGCACACAATTTCATACTTATTTACGTCTAAAAGCTAGTGCACGAGGCAATCACACCTATTTTTCATTATTGCCAGAAGCGGATTTTTACGTAGGAATGAATACACTGATTTACTATTGGCCAAAAACTAAAAGCGAAGCACAATTTCAGCTTTCTTATTTATTGCATAATATGCCAAAAGGTAGTGATATTTTTATCATAGGTGAAAATAAAACAGGTGTAAAAAGCGTGGAAGCTTTATTGAATGATTTTGGTACAATTCAAAAAATCGATAGCGCAAGACGTTGTGGTTTATATCATTTTCAGGCAGATAGCCGTTTAGTATTTAATCTTGATGAATGGTGGTTAAGTTATCATTTAACTATTGAAAATCAGAATATTGAAATAAAAAGCTTACCTGGTGTTTTTAGCCAAAAAGGCTTAGATGCTGGTAGTGAATTATTGTTAAATGCATTGATGGATCGTACTGATATTATTAAAGGTAATGTATTAGATGTGGGATGTGGTTCGGGCATTTTGTCCACGGTGCTAGGTAAATTAAATCCTGATATAGCACTAACGTTATCTGATGTAAGCTGTGCAGCAATTGAATCAAGTAAAGCCACGTTAAACCGTAATCATGTTAATGCCACAGTTGTAGCGAGTGACGTTTTTTCAAATCTAAATGATAAATATCATCTTATTGTTTCGAATCCACCTTTTCATGATGGTAAACAGACTAATTACACGGCCGTTAATACGTTAATCAAAGAAGCAAAAAAACACCTAAAATTAAATGGTTATTTGTGCATTGTGGCAAATTCATTTTTACCGTATCAAACCATTTTAGATGAAACATTCAAAAGCGTTGAAGTGATTGCCCAAACGACGAAATTTAAGGTTTATCTAGCAAGCCATTAATAAGTGCTGTTTATTTTGTTTAAAAAAATAGGGCGATGTTATCGCCCTAGGTATAAAATTTAAATATTTAATAACAAACTGATTTCACTATTCTTGATATCATATCTGGATTAAGAGAGAGCTTCTTTTAATGCCTGCATTTCATTATAGGTAAAATCACAGCGCATAAATTCTTGGTCAAGAAGAATAGGAACAGAGTTGCTTTCTCCAACTACGGCCAACACATTACATTTATTTCTAATCTTATCACCTATAATGATTGGTCCACCGTTTGAGTCTTTATTAAAATTGGCTGCATATTTAGCATTTATTCCTTGTGCATTGCTTGCACGATATAAGGCAGTTATTATTTTACCATAAGAGACTAGTTTAACTGGTACAATAACAGGTGTTAATTTTTGCCCGTTAATTTCCTTGATAACTTTTATCATTTTATGTGTTCTTAAGAAACATCCTAAACTCATCCATGTAACCAACAACAACAAAAGAATAAGACCAGTAGTAGCCACAAATACAGTCCGCATATTATCAATAGCTAAATTGATTGTTACTAGTGATGGATCATCGGCCGAAGCGACAGTTACAACTTGATAATTTCCTTTTTTCCCCCCAATGAAAGTATAATCACGCTTAATAACTTGTCCTGTATCAGTAGTAATTTTCACTGAACAGTTATCAACCATACGTCTTGCACGACATGTTCCTTCTACATCATAGTCAACCACAACAGGATTCTGTGATATTTTATAATCATCAATTAATCCAGGATAATTTCTTATGGCCATAAATAAAGCTAACGCAAAGAGAATTATTGCTGCAAGTAATCTTCTTATTTGATGCATTGAGCCTTCTTGCTTTAAATTCATGACTTTTAAAGGGCGAGTTGGAAATACTTCTACTAATTTATTCATCAATGCCATTTTATCAATATACTCCTTATTAAAAATAAAAATTTCATGTCTAAGGCTAAAATTGTGAATTTAAAAGCTAACCTTTAATCACAATAAAATAAATAATTTATTTATTATTTTTTATTAAATTAGAATAAATATTATCATAATATTTACTTTGTAGGAATTACTCATATTGTTTACGGCAATTTGACAAACGACTTCAAATTAAATAACCCTAGAAAACTGCTGCTGCCTTGCCATTTTTCGCATATAAATATCAAAGCACATACAAATATTGCGTATCAATAAATGTCCTTTAGGTTGGACTTCGATTATATTGTTATTGATTGTCACTAATCCATCTTTTTGCAATGGAGCTAGTAATTTTAAATCTTCGGAAAAATAATCATCAAATTGAATTTGGTATTGCTGTTCAATGACATTTTTATCTAAATGAAAATGGCAGATAAGCTGTTTTATCACATCACGACGAATCTTATCGTCACGATTTAAGGTGAATCCTTTCCATAATCCATGTCCTTTTTGCTCAACCTGAGTTTGATAGATTTTTATATCTTTCTGATTTTGCGCATAACTATCACCTAACATACTAATGGCCGACACACCAAGTCCAAGTAAATCAGCATCGCCTTGAGTTGTATACCCCTGAAAATTACGATGCAATTTATTTTCTTGTTGAGCAATAGCTAATTCATCAGAGGGCTTAGCAAAATGATCCATACCGATAAAGTGATAACCAGCTTCGGTTAACTTTTTAATGCTAGTTTGTAGGATCTGCAATTTTTGATTGGCATTAGGCAAATCATCATCTTTAATTTTTCGTTGGGCAGCAAAACGGCTTGGTAAGTGGGCATAATTAAATACACTTAAACGATCGGGAGAAATCTCAATCACTTTATTAAGCGTTTCGGCAAAACTTTCAATGGTTTGTTTTGGTAGGCCATAAATTAAATCTAAACTAATTGAGTGAAAATTATTTTTACGTGCTTGATTAATAAGAGACCGTATTAATGTTTCATCTTGTTCACGATTAATTAGGCTTTGGATTTCGTGATTAAAATCTTGAATTCCCATACTTAGCCTATTAAAACCAACACTTGCTAAATGGTCAATTGTTTGTGGTGTAATTTCACGCGGATCAATTTCGATGGATAGTTCGGCATTAGCAACAAAATTAAAATGCTTTTTTAACGAGGTAATCAATCGAGTAATTTCAGCATCGTTTAAAAAAGTTGGTGTACCACCACCCCAGTGCATTTGTGTTACCGTGCGATGTTTAAATAATTTTGCACGTTCGGCAATTTCAATATCTAAAATATCAAGGTATTTGGTAACTTTTTGTGTTTGGCGAGTAATAAGTTTATTACAACCACAAAAATAACAAAGCTTATGACAAAACGGAATATGTACATAAAGCGACAACGGCTTTGTAGGATAACGAGTTGCTGCCGATAAAAATTCCTGCTCATTAAATTTTTCGTTAAATTCAAGTGCAGTAGGGTAAGAGGTATATCTTGGGCCAGAATAATTATATTTTTCAATTATCGCTTGATCCCATAATTGCGTATCAGTCATGCTTTTTACTTCCACTTATGTCTATCTTTAGTGTTGTTATTTTTATGAATTTTTACTATTGCTTTTTGTTGGTTCTTGATTTTGGTTTTAATTTTGATTCGATTAGTTTTATTTAAATATAACAATGTGCAAATCAACAACCCAAAATATAAACTTAACATAATTAATATTGGCACTATGATTTGCTCACTGTTAATTATTAATTGACTGAATAAAAATAATGGATTCTAAGCTTAAATTATCAGTAGGAATATAATCCAATAGATTATATTCCTACTGATATCAAGACACACACTATCACGATTGCCGATTATATTTTACTATCATTAGTTTCGTTTTAATAAACTAACAATATCTTCTTTCTTTTCGTCTAATTCTTCAAAATCATCAAAGTCTTCATCAGTATAACCAAGCTTTTGCATCAGTTCATCGATACGATTCAATTTTCTATCAAGATAAATTTGTTGATCTTTAGTGAGTTTGACATTTTGCTCGACTAGATCAAGTAACATATCTAATTTTGGATCGTTCTCTAACTGTTCTAATTCTTGTTGTGGCGATAAAATCGTTTTAATTGGTTTAGATTGTTTAACAGGTTTTTCTATATTGTTAGAATCTTCAACAATTAAAGAAATAGGTTTTTTGCTACCCACTCTTGGATCTTTGGTTGTTTTTGTCGAATTTTTATTTTTATTATTATCTAGCTTATTAAAGCGAGAGCCACTTGGTAAACCTTTGTGTTTGCGTTTACGCTTCAGTTCCCGAGATTCTTCATTAATCTCTTGACGGCTTTTTTTAGCTTTCTGTTTTGATTTATTTTTTAACATAAAATCTCTGTCTAATATTAGGGTTAATCATTTTACAAACGTATTTTATCAGTAAGTCCAGAATATAGCTATGATGATGACGTCATGCTAATTTAAGATTGTAAAAAAAGAAATTTATGTATAATCTGAGTCAAATAAATTTGTTAGATCGAATTAGAGAACAATATAAAATGAAAAATCACTTAAGCCCTTATCTGAAATTTAATCGTCAAGAATGGGCTAGCTTACGTAATACTGTACCAATGACTTTAACTGCAGATGAATTAGTTTCGTTACAAGGTATTAATGAAGATTTATCCATGGATGAAGTGAGTGAAATTTATTTACCTTTATCTAGATTACTTAATTATTACATCAGCAATAATTTTAATCGGCAAGCTGTTTTATCTAAATTCTTAGGTAAAAGTCAAAAAACACCTTACATTATTGGCATTGCAGGCAGTGTTGCTGTAGGTAAAAGTACTACCGCTAGAGTACTACAAGCATTATTAACCCGTTGGCCTGAACATCGCAAAGTATCTTTGGTAACAACTGATGGTTTTTTATATCCAAATAGATATCTTGAAGAACATGGAATAATGAATAAAAAAGGGTTTCCTCAGTCTTACGATATAAAAAAATTGCTTAATTTTGTTGCTGATATAAAATCAGGACAGGCACAAGTTAAAGCACCCGTTTATTCTCATTTAGTTTATGATATTGTCGAAGATGAAGAAATCGTTATTGATAGTCCTGACATTTTGATTCTTGAAGGTTTGAATGTACTGCAAAGTACACTGAATTATCCACAAGCGAATAACCGAGTTTTTGTTTCGGATTATGTCGATTTTTCAATTTATGTTGATGCTGATATGTCATTATTACATGATTGGTATGTAAATCGGTTTTTAAAATTTAGGGAGGGTGCATTTAGCGATCCTAACTCTTATTTTAATCACTACTCAAAACTTCCAGAACATGAAGCTACAAATATTGCCAATCGTATTTGGCGAGAAATTAATGAATTAAATTTAGTTGAAAATATTTTACCTACAAAAGAACGAGCGAACCTTATTCTAACTAAAGGTAAAGATCATAAAGTCAATTGTGTTCAATTAAGAAAATAAAATTAAGGAAAAATTCGTATGAAATCAGTAATTCGGTTAATAAGTAAATTGAGTGTCATTACATTAGCTATCTCATTATCATTTGGTGCTTATGCTTCAAATGAACAACTAAAGGGACTTACGTGTGAAAGCAAAAAACAGGCTATTGAAAAACAGATTGATTATGCTAAAAAAAATAATAATTCTCATCAAATCCAAGGGCTTGAAAAATCATTACGTAACTTAAATAAGCATTGTTCAAATGATGATTTAGAAGCCAAATATAAAAAAGAGATTAACGAAAAATCAAATAAAGTGGCTGAAAGAACTAAAGAATTAGAACAAGCAAAATCAAAATCAAAATCAAAAGCGAAAGCGAAAGATAAAGATAATGAACAGAAAATTGTCAAACAACAAACAAAATTAGCTGATGCTGAAAAAGAACTTAATGAAGCTAAAACTAAATTATCTGATTTTTATAAAGAATTGGGAGCGAAATAAACGATATCAGGCAGAGTATTTCCCGATTCTTGATTTATTTGCTCTTCAACGATATTTTATTATTAACACCATCAATAGTTATTGTTGACGGTGTTAGTTTTACATTTTTTATAAATCTATTGTCATACTAGACTTTTTAAAGCAAAAAGAGTATGGTGTGCGCCTTGTTACGTGGTTCGTGAACCTCCCACGCTAAAAAACTAAGGAAAAATAATGAGTAAAATTACACTACTAGGCGATCAGTCTGTTCGCTATCCAACAACCTATTGTCCTGAAATACTCGAAACGTTCGCTAATAAACATCCGAATAACGATTATTTTGTTAAATTTAATTGCCCAGAATTTACTAGTCTTTGTCCTATCACAGGGCAACCTGATTTTGCGACAATTTATATTTCATACGTGCCCAATATTAAAATGGTCGAAAGTAAATCGTTAAAACTTTATCTGTTCAGCTTTCGTAATCATGGCGATTACCATGAAGATTGCATTAATATCATTATGAAAGATCTGATTAAATTAATGGATCCTAAATATATCGAAGTCTGGGGAAAATTCACTCCGCGAGGTGGCATTTCGATTGATCCTTATGCCAATTATGGCAAATCGGATACTCATTGGGAACAAGTTGCGGCTAATCGATTAGCCAATCACGACATGTATCCAGAAAAAGTGGATAATCGCTAATCTAATCTATCCAAACAGGAACAGTTAATGCAAACTCGTAAAGCACTAGTTATATTTTCTGGTGGGCAAGACTCAACCACTTGCTTACTGCAAGCCATTGCTGATTATGGACGTGAAAACGTTCAGGCAATCAGTTTTCACTATGGTCAACGTCACGCAATAGAGCTTGAAAAAGCTAAAAGGATTGCTGATGATCTTGGTATTAAACAAACCGTCATTGATACTTCAGTTATCAAACAAACTACAAATAATGCGTTGATTGATGACGCTCAAGAAATTAAAGCCGCTCAAGATGGCGATTACCCCAATACCTTCGTTGATGGGCGTAATATGCTTTTTTTACTTTTGGCTGGCTGTCATGCTAAGCAACAAGGAATTTCTGACATTATTATTGGAGTTTGTGAAACCGATTTTAGTGGTTATCCAGATTGCCGTGATGTCTTTATTAAATCAATGAATGTATCAATGAATTTAGCCATGGACTATGCGTTTAATCTCATCACGCCACTGATGTATTTGACTAAAGCGCAAACGTGGGAAATGGCTGATAAACTAGGTTATCTTGATTATGTTCAAAAACATACCCACACCTGTTATTACGGTGTTGAAGGGGGATGTGGTAAGTGTCCAAGTTGTTTATTGCGCAATAAGGGCCTACAAGAATATATGGCTCAAGCTAAATAAATTCATTCATCATTGGGTTCTCTCACCCCATTAAAAAGGAAAAAAGATGTACTTAAATGTTCATTCAGAATCGATAGAAAAAAGTTTTACCAGTAAACAAAAGCAAAAAGCGCTTTACTGGTTGGCTTTTTTTCACATATTGGTTATTGCTTCAAGCAATTATTTAGTCCAAATCCCATTCGAAATTTTTGGTTTTCAAACAACTTGGGGGGCATTCACTTTTCCGTTTATCTTTTTAACTACCGATCTGACTATTCGAATTTATGGTGCTAGTTTAGCGAGAAAAATCATTTTTGTTGTAATGATTCCTGCATTGTTATTTTCATACCTGATTTCGGTACTATTTTTTGAAACCCATTGGGTTGGATTATCAGCATTGACGGAATTTAATAGCTTCGTATTTCGAATTGCATTGGCTAGTTTTGCCGCTTATTTAGTTGGACAACTAATGGATATTACTGTTTTTAACTATTTAAGAAAAAACAGATCATGGTGGGTTGCCCCAACAGCATCGGCAATATTTGGTAATGGTATTGATACTATTGTCTTTTTTGCTATCGCATTTTATCAAAGTAGCGATGAATTTATGGCAAATCATTGGATCGAAATTTCGTTAATGGACTATAGTTTTAAAATTCTAATTTGCGGATTATTCTTTTTGCCACTTTATGGCGTCATTCTGAATTTTATCCTAAAAAAGTTAGTTGCAATGCCTAAAAACAATTAATCATTAAAATCTAAATTTTAGTTACTCACCTAAATAAACATAAACTCATTTATTTTTTTGATGAGTTTTATGTTTAATATTGAAAAACCCACCAATATTTCACAACACCTAAAGGTCAATATAGCTTTTTATCCTGCGTCGGGCAGCCGAAGGCTTCATTCTGCATCCTGTGCTAGGTTTTTAGAAAATTTTGCCAAAAACTAGCGCTTTAGTATTTAGTTAGCTATAATTTTGATTATTTTATGGCAAAACGCAGCTCATTAAAAAATAAACAACTATAAAAATAAAACACAAATTAACAGGAGGTTAGATATTGTGTGCTATAATAATAACAGGCATTGGCAGTGCTATACCTTAAATCTATTTAAGTTTTACCGTAATCAAAAACAAACTCCATTTTGCTTTTTATTATCAAATCTAGCGAAATCGCCAAGATTGCCGTCGATTTCCAACTTGTTATCCAAATTAGCCATAGTTTTTGCACCATTGTTGTTATTGCCATATTCAGTGAGTTCGCAGGCGTTGTTAGCTCGGACCTCACAGGTTATTAACGGCTCTGCGCCGTATTTGACGCTTGATGGTGGCGTCACTAAATTAACTACAACTGATGATTTAATAAGTATTAAGTTATCGGACGGTCAAGTTTTCACTCCACAAAATAATAACTCAGCGATGACGCCAATTCATTTACCTAATGCAGGTGATACGCTTGCTAATATTGAAATGATAGTTCCACCATCAACCGACTCTGTGAGTATAAGTAGCTTGGTAACACAAGGTAATTGGGGAGATGATGATGGAGATGGACAGGGAGCTAATAGTGTCACTGCGACAGGGAATATATCAGTATCGTTTACTGATAAAAATAGTAATGCCGTTAGTCGCAGTGATATATTAGATATTTGTAATGCACCTTATAGGATAACATTAAGTAGTACGGATGCTACTTTAGAAACAAAGTATGGTGTGCCAAATAGAAGTACTTTAAACGGAAATACGGTGTCATATTATATCAACCCAAATTCACAGCAGCCTAAAGTTTGCTATGTAAGGCCTCGTTTGATATTTGGTGGTACTAATTTTGCTGGAGATAATCCTCGCTTTGCGGGGCCATCTAGTATATGGGATCCTACTAAAGGTTTTTTAACACAGTCAATTAATCCATCTTCTTATAGCCTTAATTTTCCCACTACGGGGGCAGATGGATTATATTTTGATTTGGATATAGGCGGGGTAGATGCAAGTCAGTTGACCTGGTCTTCAGAAACTCAAGGAGAGATAACTGCAACAGTGAATTGGGTAAAACCTCGTTCAGACTCATTCACCATTCCATGCCGATGGTGCACGGGCACTACTACATATGATGATTGGATTACAGATAAATCCAAAAACGTAACGCGAGTAACGTTAAATGGTCCTAGGGCGAATAATATCCAAATACAATCAAGTAATCCTAGTCGACTTACTGTGCCATCTTTGCCGCAACTATTTGTGTTGGAAGGGAAGAATAGTAGTGGTGTGGTTGTTAAATATGGATTTGAGCTAAAGCAGTGGTTTGTCCATCGGGGAGAGAAATATACTACTGTTCCTGAGCAAGCAACTTGGTGTAGTAGTTTGGGTTATCGTTTTTCGAAGATAAGAGATTTAAGCAATGCGAAATGTGGTGTGGATAATGCTTATTTTCCATGTATAAGCGACATAGATGGCTCCACACCGTCGTCCGGTAGTCTATATTACCAACGTCAAATAGGGGCAGGATTTTTAAGTGAGTGGAGCGATTTATCCTATTATGGTGATGTGGCAGGTTTTGGTCGTGGTGATATTTGGACGAATGATGCGGTATCAAATACAACTCACTTATATATTCACCGTAATGGTTATGTGGATCAGTGGGGCACCTCTGGAGGTGGCTATGCTGTTTGCACCGTACCTTAGTGTTTAGTTCTTAATCCTTGAACTGTGGGAAGTTTATATGTAAATAGAGAATAATCAACCAAAGAACTGTAAATCCCCCAAACTTAGTACACAACTCACGTAGAAAATTAAGCTGCTTGTTTTAATGTTTTATATTCGAGCAGTGTCATGTTATTTAACGCCTCATGTGGTCTTTCGGTGTTATAAATCGTTAACCATTCTTCGGTTATTCTCCTTGCTTGTGCTAAGTTGTTAAAAAGATATAAATCGAGTACTTCAGTACGATAGGTACGATTAAATCGTTCAATATAGCCATTTTGATAAGGGCTACCGGGCTTTATATAATCAATGACTATATCATGTGATTTAGCCCAGTTTATAAAGGTTTTTCCTGTAAATTCTGGTCCATTATCGACCCGTATTTTTAATAAATATCCATGATATTCGGCCAGTTTATCTAAGTAACGGGTAATTCTTTCTGCCGGTAAACTGACTGCAATATCAATGCCTAGCGCCTCACGATTAAAGTCCTCTATCACATTGAATGTTCTCAAGTTCACATTGCGTTAATCTTTGCCTCTAGTTAGTATTTCGATTCATTCTATGCTGAACATTTTTCTTAGATACTTCTTTTATCAAAGTAATAATTGATCTTTGCAAAAATATTAGACAGTGCCCACCGCTATCATTTTATTGTTTTGGTAAAATTGCTATTCATATTGCTGCGGCGATATCTAGCCTTTGGCTGAATGACGACGAATACGATTATAATAGATTTCAATATATTCAAATAGTGCTTTATTAGCCTGCATCCTCGTTTTATAGTAACAACAATGAATAATATGGGGTTTGAGTGTATGAAAAAACTTTCAACAACAGCATTATCAAAGCAGTTTCCTCTTCGACTCATACTTTGCCTTAGTCCATATTGTAACAATAATTGCTTGAAATCAGCACTGGAATATTGAATTCTTTGGTCACTATGAATGAAGACATTTTTAGGAAAGTGACGCCGAAACAAAGTTTGCTTTAATGTATTACACACTAAATAGCCTGTATCCCTAACATCATGAAGCAGGCTTAGCGCACCCAAACGGGCTTTATGTTGCCAATACTGTTTTTGAATATACTCGCTGAGTTTAGCTGATTTGTTTGCTCTTTTTAACCAAGCATAATAACCCGATGAACTGACACAAAGTAATGAGCATATACTAGTAACCGGATAGCTGGTTAAATGATTTTTCATATAAGTGTACTTCACCGACTTGGATTGTTGATGATATGCACATGCGCCTTTTTTAGTATATCATTAGCCATTTTCAGTTCTTTAATCTCTTTTTCTAACGCCATAATCCGCTGTTGCTCAGCGGTTAACTCTCGACGGCTAGTTTTATTCGGGGAAAGTTGCCTAATCCATTTAGGGTTGATTTACCCACACCTAGATGATTGGCAAGTTCGCTGATAGAAAGGTGTGCATTAGATAACGCATAATCCACTGATTGTTGTTTGAATTCGATACTAAATTTTTTGACCATGATATTTGTCTCCTATGATTTTTGTTTATATCATAGAGGTGACTTTTGTCCACTTTTTTGGCGAGGATCAGTTTTCATCTTTACATTTCTTTACAAAAAAGTCCGCCAAAAAACTAGCCAACTATTTTATAAATGGTTATACTTTTATCGCTGTAGGAAAACAAGCTTATTAAACAAGCAAATAATTATAAAAATATAAATAAAACAAATAATTACTTGACAGGTAAACCATAATGCATTATCATTTTAGACACCAGACACCAGCACTGGCAAACCTATGTATTAAATTTATCAAATAATCCTATTCGACGAGTTTTTACACAAAACTTATTTATATCTTCGAAATTATCGCTCAAATCACCTAAAACAGCTTTGCTAGTATTAGCATTGTTATTATTGTCATCGTCATGGGATGTACAGGCGAATGGTAAAAAGGCTCGAGCAGGTAATCGTAGTGATGCAATAATAATACGGTCGGCTGTTATCCATTATGCAAGGCCGAATCTACTTTTGGGTAACGGCTCATATGCAGGTCCAGCTGACATATGGAATCCTGATAAGGGCTTTTTAGTTCAATCAATCAATCCTGAATCATACAATTTTAATTTCCCGACCACTGGTCTGGATGGTTTATATTTTGATTTACTCATAACAGGAATAGAACCAGAAGAATTGACATGGGCACCTGTCACGCATGAGGGAATTACTGCAACAGTGACAAATGTTGTAGCTAATGATTACTGGATTCCTTATAAAGATAGGGGACAAGTTGTAGCACGTGTTAGGCTAACAGGTCCAAAGGTAAGCAATCAATGGGATAATCCTCATCCTAACCTAATTACTAAGCCACAGTTACCACAGACGTTTGAGTTAGTGGGTAGAGATATTAATACCGGTGATGAGGTAGTCAAATATGGATTTGTATTAAGGCAGTGGTTCGTCAATGGTGGTGGTCAAAGGAAAAGTTATAGTGACCAGTTAGCATGGTGTAATAGTTTGGGTTATCGAATGCCACGGGTAAGAGATTTAACCAATTCAAACTATCATAATTTAGGCGCAGCACCTAGTTCATCAGATAGTTTTTACATGCGTCACATAGGCGCTGGCTTTTTCACGGAGTGGGGCGACATGCTCTACTACGCTGATGCGGGCTTCGTCCTCGGCAGCTACTGGACGAGTGACGCAATAGGTAGCTTTCAGTACCCTGTCACCTCGGGCACCGGCTTGGCCTACATCTACAGTGCCAGCTTCTCCTGCTATGGCGTTTGCACCGCACCTTAGCTTTTAGCGTTTAGTTCTTAATCCTTAGGGCGCGGAAGGGGGTTACGGTGCTTGAGAGGATAATATAACAAAGAATAAAGCCCCAGCACAAGTTGGGGCGCTGAGCAGGCAAAGTATGTGAGCCTTGAGCTTTAATGGCAGAAAACCAAAATAGCACCCCGACCGATACGCCTTAAAAGCTTGCGCTTTTGTTATTAACTGGCTGTTATTAACAAGTTGTTATTAATAGCTATTATCAAATAACAAAAGCGCTTTTCTTAAAAAGCCAAATTCAACGTAATAAAAAACCATCCTGTAAACGGTTGATTTTATTTAAAAAAATAAAAATTAAATAAAATCAATAGTCTACCTGAGAGATTTTAGAGCAAAAAACACGCTTATAGCACCACAATATTAATAAGCTTGCCTTATCAGAGCGTCAAAATATGCCGATAATGAAGTAAAGCTAGCACGCCAAACTGGGCTGTTGGGCGTGTTTGTGTTTTAGATGTTATCAGCAATATTAATCATTCCACAAAAGTTAAAAAATCCTAAAGATAACACCGTATTTTAATTATAAAATTAACTTATCACTAAAGCCGAATCGTTTTCATCTTTACATTTCTTTACAAAAAAGTCCGCCAAAAAACTAGCCAACTATTTCTTAAACGGCTATACTTTAATCGCTTTAGAAAGATAAGCTTATTAAATAAGCGAGTAACCACAAAAAATCGAAATAAAACAAAATATTACTTGACAGGTGGAACAAAATGCAGTACCATTTTAGGCACAAGGCACAAGGCACAAGCACTGGCAAACCTATGTCTTAAATTTATCAAATAATCCTATTCGA
>NZ_JAAEDW010000013.1:0-75074 GCF_013346885.1 Gilliamella sp. ESL0232
TCAATATCAACTAGATACGATAAGTTAGAAAGGAATTATGCCAGTATGGTATCACTGGCATTTATGTTAATGTGGCTGCCAATGTATTGTTGAGTAATTTATGTACAGCAAAGATCAACAGTCCCTAATATATTTTTACGATTGTTTTAATTAACCGTATTAAAGTTCAACTAATCTATTGATTTAGTATGAAACTTAATCAGTTAGGTAACCAATACGGTTATAACCATCTAAATTAGGTTCTGATAGCTGATTTTTGCCGAACAATTTCAAATAAACAAACACCAGTTGCAACCGATACATTTAGTGATGACACAATTCCTGCCATTGGAATGCTCACCAATTCATCACAGTGTTCTTTGGTTAAACGACGCATACCTTCACCTTCAGCACCCATTACCAATGCAAGTGCGGTCTGTGTTGATGTTTTATAAAAGTTTGTTTGATAAAGCGCTCTATCCGCTTCTCCAGCGGTGCCCACAATCCAAACTTGGTACTCATCTTGCAGCATTCGCATTGTACGGGCTAAATTGGTCACCCTAACTACGGGCACGCTTTCAGCTGCGCCACAAGCAACTTTTTGTGCCGTTGAATTGAGCGGTGCAGAACGATCCTTTGGTACAATAATAAAATCGACACCAGCAGCATCAGCAGTTCTTATACAGGCACCTAAATTATGCGGATCAGTTACACCATCTAAAATTAAAATAACTGGATTTGGCTGTTGTTCCATGAGCAAAGGTATATCATTTTCTTGATAACCTCGATTCGGCGTAACCATGGCTAAAATACCTTGATGTACACCATTTTTAGATTTTTCATCTAACCATTGGCGATTAGCAACTTTAACTGGCAAACCAAGTTGCTCTAATTGACGCACAACAGCAAGAAGGCGTTTATCTTCACGCCCTTTAATAATAAATACTTCAATAATTCTTTCTGGCGAACGTGCTAATAATGCTTCAATGGCGTGTAGGCCATAAACTGTTTCACTCATTTATTTGTTACTCTTTTATTTTATTAACTATTTAATTTTATTAACTATTTATTTTTATTAACTATTTATTTTTATTAACTATTTATTTTTATTCGTTGATTTAGATTTACTACGTTTTTTACTTTTGGTTTTCACTTCAACTTTAGCACTTGCTTTCATGTTTGATTTAGCGCTTGATTTTACCTTTTTTTGGGTACTTGATTTAGTACTTGGCCTCGCACTACTTTTTTTACTGGTTGATTTTTTGCCTTTTCGTTTTATTGGTAAATCGGCAATTTGATCGTTTTTTACTTGTTTGGACTTATCTTTTGCCGTTTTACCCTGACGTTTTGGCTTATTATTACTGCCAACCAATGAAAAATCAATTTTACGTTCTTCTGGATTAACATTATCGACTTTCACTTGCACTTTATCGCCTAAACGATAAGTAAAACGTGTATTTTCACCAACTAGGCGATTGTGCGAGGCATCAAAAAAATAGTAATCATTTTCAAGCGATGACACATGCACTAAACCATCGATAAATAGATCGTCCAACCTCACAAAGAAACCAAAATTAACCACGCTTGAAATAGAGCCGTTAAATACTTCACCTACATGATCTTGCATGTAATCACACTTAAGCCAATCCACGACATCACGTACGGCCTCATCAGCTCGCCGTTCGGTCATTGAACAGTGTTCACCAAAGTAAAGCATTTCATTTGTATCATAACGATACCCCCCTGTTTTACTGGTTTTATGTTTTTCATCAGCTAAAATCCATTTGATAGCACGATGCAAAAGCAAATCAGGGTAACGGCGAATTGGTGAAGTAAAATGTGCATACTCCTCAAGTGCCAAACCAAAATGTCCTCGATTTTCTGGGTCATAAATAGCTTGTTTCATAGAGCGTAAAATCACGGTTTGCAACATATCATGATCAGGGCGTGTTTCAACCACTTTCATTAATTCGGCAATATCTTTAGGTTTAGGACTTGCACCACCACCAAGTGATAAACCAAGTTCACTTAATACACTGCGCAAGTTACTCATTCGATCTTCATCGGGTCTGTCATGTACGCGGAATAATGATGGCACTTGGGCACCAATCACTAATTTTGCCGCTGAAACATTGGCTAAAATCATACACTCTTCAATAATTTTATGTGCCACATTTCGCTGTGCCAGTTCAATACTTTCAATACGTTTATCGGCATTAAAAACAAATTTCGGCTCTTCTGATTCAAATCCTATCGCACCACGAATAACCCGTGCTTTATCAAGCACGTTATAAAGTCCATAAAGATTTTCAAGATGAGGGACTAATTCATGATAATATTCACGAAGTTCTTCATCACCATCTAAAATCTTAGCCACTTTAGTATACGTTAACCGAGCATGCGAGTTCATTACCGCTTCATAAAACTCAAACCCCGTTAAACGCCCTCTATTAGAGACGGTCATTTCGCAAACTAAACATAAGCGATCAACTTGCGGATTTAACGAACAAAGCCCATTAGATAATGCTTCTGGAAGCATTGGTACAACTCGTGAAGGGAAGTAAACCGATGTACCTCGTAAACAAGCTTCTTTATCTAACGCCTTACCTGGTCTAACATAATAACTCACATCTGCAATAGCCACCCATAACCGATAGCCACCACCACGATTTTTTTGGCAATAAACCGCATCATCAAAATCACGGGCATCTTCACCATCAATTGTTATCAAAGGTAATTGTCGCAAATCTCTTCGCCCTTTTTTAGCGCTTTCTGGAACTTGTTCGGTGAATTTGCTTACCTCTTTTTCAACAGCCTTTGGCAATTCATAAGGAATTTCGTGATTCCGCAGAGCAATATCAATCGCCAAATTAGTCCCCATTATTTCACCGAGCACTTCTTTTATAATGCCAACAGCTTTTTGACGGCGTTCAGGGCGTTGTTGTAACTCAACCACCACCACCGTTCCCATACGAACCGTGCGGCTAGGTTTACCCGCAATTAAAATATCAAAGTTTAAACGGCTATCATCAGGGACAACAAAACCAACACCTTGCTCAATAAAATACCGCCCAACAATTTGATTATTGCGTGGCTCTAAAATTCGCACAACACGAGCTTCCATTTTTCCGCGATATTTAGTTCCCATTGGCTGAGCTAAGATTATATCGCCTTGTAAAACTTTTTTCATTTGCTCTGGTGATATGAAATAATCTTCAGTACTTCCTTCAACGCGTAAAAAACCAAATCCATCACGATGCGCAATCACACTGCCTTTAACCATATCAAATTTTTCAGGCAAGGCATAACATTTACGGCGTGTAAAAACTACTTGTCCATCACGCTCCATTGCGCGCAAACGACGATGCAATGCCACTTTTTGCTCTTCATTTTTAATATCAACAGCTTGAGCAATTTTTTCTAAACTAGCAGGCTTTGCTTCTTGTTTAAGGTAATCTAAAATAAGCTCTCGACTGGCAATTGGGGAATCATACTTCTCGGCTTCGCGGTCAAAAAAAGGATCTTTTATCATAAGGAATATCCTGTGACTAATATTAACTGTAGCATAACACAGAGTCGTATAACTTAAAATGAAGATTCAATTTATAACCAAGAATCAAAATCTATAAAATAATTTATAAAAACATAAAAAACATCTAAATCTGCATCAAAATAACGTATTGAGCCTTAATGGCACTGCTAAAGAATCATAATTCAGTAGATAATTGTTTTACAATACTACATAAATCGTATTATGTTGATTTATATTAATGATAATTTTTAAATCAATATTATGAAAATAGTTATAGAGATGTTTGGTTTAGGGCATTTTGTTTTTGCCAAATAAAACGTCCTAAACCTCACTAGGTTAGAATAAGTCATAACTCTCAGTTATTTACACCATAAGCCCCCTTTCGTCTCAAGATCTAAAGATTAAGTACCAAACGCTAAAAGCTAAGGTATGGTGCAAACACCATAGGCGGGTCCATCGCCGAGTATAACATCGCCATCGGACGTGCTGACATGGAGCTTGCTACTAGCTGAGCCGTCACTCGTCATGCTGTTCTCGGAGAAACCTGAATCAGCGTAGATGCCTACCGAACCCCACTCCGTAAAAAATCCAGCGCCTATGTGACGCCTGTAACCATTCCAATCAGACGACGGCATGGCGCTATTTATGCCATTTATACATGGGAAAAAACCCATAGCCCCTCTTACACCACACTTCGCATTGGTTAAATCCCTTACCCTCGGCATGCGGTAACCCAAACTATCACACCATGCTGAATAGTCACTATAATTTCTCCATGTATGCCCCCGACTGACGAACCACTGCCTCAACACAAATCCATATTTTACTACCTCATTATTAGTTTTAATGTCTCTACCCACTAACTCAAACGTCTGCGGTAACTTTGGCTTAGCAATTGGGTTAGGATGAGGATTGTACCATTGATTTCTTGCCTCTGGACCTATTAACTTAACACGGGCGACAACTTGTCCCTTGTCTTCATAAGGAATCCAGTAATCATTAGGTACAACATTTGTCACTGTTGCAGTAATTCCCCCCAAAGTAACGGGTGCCCATGTCAATTCATTTACATCTATTCCTGTTATGAGTAAATCAAAATATAAATTATGCGCACCTGTAGTCGGAAAATTTAGGCTGTATGATTCAGGATTGGTAGATTGAACTAAAAAGCCCTTATTAGGATTCCATATGTCAGCTGGGCCTGCATATCGGTCATCATAAATATTAGATAGATACGGCCTTACATAATTGATAACTGCCGACGGTATTATTATTGCATCACTACGATTACCTGCTCGAACCTTTTTACCATTTGCCTGTACATCCCATGACGATGACAATAGTAACAGTGCTAATACTAGCAAAGCTGTTTTAGGTGATTTGAGCAATAATTTCGATAATAATTTGAGAGATAATTTGGAAAGTATAAATGAGCTTAGTGTAAAAACTCGTCGAATAAGATTATTTGATAAATTTAAGACATAGGTTTGCCAGTGCTGGTGTCTGGTGTCTGGTGTCTAAAATGATAATGCATTACGTTTCTCGTGTCAAGTAATATTTTGTTTTATTTGAATTTTTATAATTATTCGCTTATTTAATAAGCTTGTTTTCCTACAGCGATAAAAGTATAACCATTTATAAAATAGTTGGCTAGTTTTTTGGCGGACTTTTTTGTAAAGAAATGTAAAGATAAAACAATTCGACTTTATAGATAGGTTAATTTTATAATTAAAATATGGTGTTAGCTTTATAGCTTTTGAATTTTGTCGGAATAACTGATATTGGTGGTAACGTTTAATTTAAGAATTTTGAGCGTAACATCTTACAACTCACATGAGATACAAAATATGAACTACGGTACCCAACGCTCTCGCTCTTAACCATCGGTATGATTTACTCGAATCATTATGATATTCGCCTTTTTTAAGCCTATTTGCTTTGCTAAAAAGTGCCAAGTTGTTCCTGATAAATTGGCATCCCTAACAAAGCACAAACTCACCAAACAGTCCTATTTGGCGTGCTGCCCTCAGTCTATCAGCAAAGCACTCCGACACAGTTAAAAGATAGGTGGATTGACCTTGCCGTGTTGTGTGTTTTCTCTAAAATATCTCAGGTAGACCATTGATTTTATTGAAGTTTTTTATTTTACTTAATTTAAGTAATTATTAGCTAATTTCTGTTTTTATTACAATGTTTTTGCTGTGTTTTTTGTGCCTTGCACACAACTAATCACTTTCGTTAGTTAACACACTATGGGATATAAATTTACTTTTATACTAAATAGATATTTTATTGGAGCGGGAAACGAGGTTCGAACTCGCGACCCCGACCTTGGCAAGGTCGTGCTCTACCAACTGAGCTATTCCCGCTTATTGAGGTGCTTCGTAAGAAGTGGTGAGCATTATACAAAAATTTTTGTATCTCGCAACCTCTTTTTATTATTATTTTTTGTCTTTCAAACTATCTTTCCAACTAAGTGATTCAAAAACACCAAATAAAAATAACCGTAACACTTTAAATTTGTCTTGTTGTTTTTCTTGTTTGGTCATGGTTGAGTTTAACATCCAAGCTTGTAAGCCATGAGTAACAGTAAAGGCGATTAAGCCAATATTGGCAACAACATTTGCCGGTTTTGGATATGGGTGGATTAAGTTAAATAATAAAAATAACCACATTAATGAGTATAAAGTTTTACCAATAAAGATGAACATTAATTATCTTCTCGTATAAATAGATAGCTGTGAACTTGCCCTGCAATTTTTTCACGATGTAAGCGCCAGTTAGTTGGAATATAAGTTGTTAGATCATGCTGTATTTCTGTTTCAATATAAATATAAGCCAACGGTTTTAGCCAGTTGTTATTTTCAAGTTCGTTAACCGTTTTTGCGACTAATGATTGATGAAATGGCGGATCGATAAATACAATATCAAACTGTTTTACTGCTGGCCTGTTTAGCCATTGTAAAGTATCAGTATGATAAATGTCGATTGCGTTGCTAGCAATAATCTGTTTATTTTTGCTAAGTAGCTGTGCTACTTGTTTATCTTTTTCGAGCAAAGTAACACTTTGGGCTCCTCTTGATACTGCTTCAAAACCTAATGAGCCACTACCCGAAAAGCAGTCCAAACAATCACTATCATGTATAACTGGCATTAACCAGTTATATAGAGTTTCTTTGATTCGATCGGTGGTTGGGCGTAATCCTTGTTTGTCTAGTACCGACAATTTACGCCCACGCCATTTTCCGCCAATAATTCTTATTGAACCATTCATGCTAAATCCTTTATTAGAATAGTTCTGAAGTATTACCTTCTGAATCTGTTACTTTCGTGCCCACCTCTTGGGTCGCATAAGTCGTTGGTTCGGTACCTTTTATAAAGTACTCTGACATTGTTTTAGATCCAGATTGAGGTAATAGACCTGTTTTTTGATCAATAGTAACAGAAATAACATTTGCAGGTTTTACATCTTCTATTACTGGTACATCTTTTAGGGCAACTTTCATATAATCAACCCATATTGGGTTTGCGGTTACAGCCCCTGCTTCAGCTCGGACAGTTCGCCCCAAGTCACGGCGATGATCATCAAATCCCATCCAAACAGTAGTTACAATATTGCCACCAAATCCAGAAAACCAAACGTCTTTAGATGAGTTAGTTGTCCCAGTTTTACCTCCGACATCTTTTCTACCCAATGCTTTTACACGCCATGCAGTACCTTGCCAATCTGAACCACCAAATACGATGGATCGAAGACCATCTTTCATAATAAATGCAATACCACTATTTACCGTATGCGGTGCGTATTTTGGTGTTACATCAGTGACTTTATTTTCAGTATCAATATCAGGTAAAATTATATTATCATCTGCTTTTAGATTTTCTTGCTCTGGCTCTTCATTACCTAATTCGGTTGATTCATTTTCAACATTATCAAGTGATACTGGTGTGGCCCCTACAATGACGTCATCGTCAGTACAATTGTGACAAGCAATTAAAGGTTGATGCTGATAAATTAGACCTTCACCATCATTTTCCTCAATTTTTTCAATTAAATATGGTGATATTAAATAACCGCCATTAGTGATCACCGAATAAGCTCTTGCCACTTGCAATGGCGTAAATGATGCCGAACCTAAAGCTAACGATTCATTATAAGAAATATTTTCTTTAGGAAATCCAAAACGCTCTAAATAAGTCGCAGCATAATCTATACCAACTGCACGCAATGCTCTTACCATCATTACATTTTTAGACATTCCTAGGCCAATTCTTAAACGTAAAGGTCCTGCATAGGTAGGTGGTGAGTTTTTAGGACGCCATGTAGCACTACCCGCAGAACGAACAATTGGTGCATCATTAAGAAGCGTAGCCATTGTTAAACCTTGCTCTAATGTTGAGGTATAAATAAATGGTTTAATATTCGAGCCTAATTGCCTTAGTGCTTGTGTTGCTCGATTAAATTTACTCAAATTAAAATCATAACCACCAACAATCGCTTTGATTGCACCATTGTCTGAATCAAGTGATACTAGCGCAGCGTTAACAGCTGGAATTTGTGATAATTCCCAATTATCATCAGTTTTTTTGACCCAAATTAACTGTCCTGCCTTGATGGTGTCAGAGACTTTTCTTGGGTAAGCGCCTTGTCTTGTATCGCTAATAAATGGACGCGCCCATTTCATGTTTTGATATGCAATAGTAATATTACTTTTATCAGATAATACCGCTGTTGCTTCTTTATCTGAAGATGTCATGACCACCGCTGGGCATATTCCGCCATAGCACATGTATTTATTAAGAGTTTGCTGGATTTGTTCAGAATTCCATGGTGCTTCGTCTGGTTGCCATAATACTTTTTCAGCACCACGATAACCATGTCTGGTATCATACTCAATAATATGCTTTTGCACTGTTTCTGTTGCAGCTATTTGATCGGTTTTTGAGATAGTTGTATAGACTTTATAGCCATCTGTGTAGGCATTTTCGCCAAATTTGTCGTACATAAATTGACGTGCCATTTCGGCAACATAAGGCGCCGAAAACTCAATTTGTGGTGAGTGGTAGCTAGCGCCTAACGGTTTTTTAATCGCTTCGTCATATTCTGCTTGAGTAATATAGGATTGATCTAGCATTCGTCCTAGTACCCAATTGCGTCTAGTCAATGCTCGTTCTGGATGTGAAATTGGGTTGTAAGCTGATGGTGCATTTGGTAAACCAGCTAATAAAGCCGCTTCATCAACAGTTAACTGTTCAGGTGTTTTACCAAAAAAAGTATAAGATGCAGCAGCAACACCATATGCCCTCGATCCGAAGTTAATCATGTTAAGGTATAGTGCCATGATTTCTTCTTTTGATAACTCTTTTTCCATACGGATAGCCAAAATCATTTCTTTGACTTTACGCGCTATACTTTTTTCAGGTGTTAAGAAAAAGTTCTTAGCGACTTGTTGCGTAATTGTACTGCCACCTTGAGAAAATCCTTTTTGCTTTAAGCCAATATACATCGCTCGAGCAATACCAACTGGATCGATGCCAAAATGTTCATAAAAACGAGCATCTTCAGTTGCAATGACCGCATTAATAACTATTGGAGGAATTTCATCATATTTCAGAGGGGTTCTACGCCGTTCACCAAAAATGGCAATTAATTCACCATCTTTGCTTAATACTTGCATTGGTGTTTGAAGTCGAACATCTTTTAATGTAGTGACATCAGGAAGATCCTTTGAATAATGAGCATAACCTGCAATACCAATAATTAAGCCACAAAGAAATAAGCCAACGAATAATTTTAGAATAATTTTTAACACTCTAATTAATATCACAAATCTTTCCTATTCTAAATTTTAAGGCAAAAATAATGGCACGAGAGTTCTCTCTGCGCCAAATTTAGTAACACTATCTTCAGTTCTGGATCTTCACATTGACATTAAAAGAAAAAGTCTATGGTTGATCGCTCGTTTATTAAAACACACAAAAATTATGCGCATTATCTCCCATATTTGTCTTTATTTTAAGTAATTTTTTGCAAAAGAATGAAATAATCCTAATTTAACTAAAGTAAAGAATGAATTATGTGGAGCATAAAACTTAGCATATCAAAGATACAATTACTGATTTCAACTCTTTTTTACTCAGTGTTAATCGCACTTTGTTTAGTTATGTTTGCTAACACATACTTAAATTGTTATACCTTTGTTATTATTCTATTATTAATAATAGAATGGTGGCACAGTCTACGTTATTTCAAAACTATTAAAGACGAATTTGCGCTATTTCACTGTATCAATCAAATATACTGGCACAAACAACGTTGGTACTTAATGCATAGACCGTTGATATTTCGTTATATCATTATTTTAAACTTAAAATCACGACATAATGGCAAACGCTGTACGCTATTATTAATGGTTGATAATCTTCAACCTAATGATTGGCGTACATTACGTTTTTACTTAAAGCAAATCGAATTAAATTGACACAAACACCTACTTTCCTGAAACTTTTTGCCATAAAAATCGTTACACTAATGGGATTTTTTGATCCAATACTGATAAGGTTGAGATTCTATTTGCAATGACAGTAATTGATGATCCATATGGCGGCAAAAGCTAGGTACATCACGAGTAGTTGCAAAATCATCAGCGATCACATAAAGAACTTGTCCTATAGATAGTTCTCGGATCGCTTTTCTAATTAACATAATAGGTTCAGGACAACGCAATCCAAGCGTGTTGAGTTCTTTGTCAATAGTTATATTCATATTTAATAATTATAAAAACAGTTTACTTAGATAATGTGGTACAGCATCTTGAGCGTTAGAGCCAATAACCTCTAACTCAGGCAATAATGATTTTAATTCCGAGCTTCCGTTTTGCATTATACAACCTTTACCTGCGGCTTTTAACATTTCGTAGTCATTCATGCCATCACCAAAAGCGATACTATCTTTTAAACTGTAACCTAATTTTTCTACCACTTTTTTTAGTGCACTACCCTTAGACACATTTTCGGCCATCACTTCAAGGCAATTTAAGGTTGAAAAAGCAATGCTAAGTTTGTCACCAAATTTTGCATCAAGTCGATTCTTTAATTGGACTAAATGCGGGTAAAGTGCATTATCCGTTGTCGTAAAATAAATTTTAGCAACATCGCTAGTGTCAAAATTAAGTGGATTAAATAATTGATAAGTAAAATCTGTGTCTCGAAAGAATTCTAATGAATATGTATCTTCCTTATTAATTAACCAATGATCACCACGATATACATGAGTATAAATTAAAGGATCATCCATACTCATTTTAGCTATTTCACTAGCAAGCGATGGGGAAATACTTTGGCTAAAAACTAGATTACCTTCGCTATCATGCACCCTAGCACCATTTGCTGTTATCATAAAGGCGTCAATTTCCATGTTTTCACGCATTTGAGCGACATCAATGTGGTGTCTGCCAGTTGCAAAAACAAAGTGAATGCCTTTTTTACGTAACGCTTGAAGGACTTGCTTGGTATAAGGTGATAAGCTATGTTCAGGAGTTAATAAAGTACCGTCTAAATCAGAAGCAACAACATGCATAATATTCTCTACTTTTATAATTAATGGTAATAATAATATACTTTAAAACAATATTTACTTATCAAAGCAACTGCTAAAACAAGTTAAAGTATGATACAACTCCGTTAACATTTACTCAACCAATTGCGGTGTAATAAAAATAACCAACTCTCGTTTTTGCTGTTTTTTTCTATTATATTTAAATATATTTCCAATAATGGGCACATCGCCCGCACCAGGTACTTTTTGTTGCCCATTGGTGTTAAGCTGTTGAAAAATACCACCTAAAACTACTGTTTCGCCATTCTTTATTTGAACTTGTGTTTTGATCTCTTGTGTATCAATAGCTATTGCCTCACCACCATCACTACGTTTTATTGAGCGACCAGCCGTATTTTGCGTAATGTATAAGTCTAAAATCATCCTATCATCTGTTAGTACTTTCGGTGTGACCTCTAGCCCTAACACCGCAGGCTTAAATTCAATAGATGTTGCACCATTACTACCACTAGAAACCTCGTAAGGAATTTCAGTACCTTGTTTTATCGACGCCATATTTTGATTGGCTGTTAACAAATTTGGGCTGGCTATAATTTCAAGTTGATTTTCAGATTCGAGCGCTGATAACTCTAAATTAAGTAAATGACCAGATATTTTAGCCAAATTAAAACCTACAGTTGTGGTGGGATAACTAGCTCCAAGCCCCACATCGAACTTATCTAATAATTGCGATGATTTTCCTGAATATCCCCATTTTATACCCAGCTCTGACATGCTCTCCTCATTCATAGTAACAATATGCGCTGAAATATGAACTTGAGGCATTGGTTTATCCAGTGTTTTAACTAATTTTTGGATATTAGCAAATTGTTTAGCTAAATCGGTAATGATAAGCGAATTTGTCCGCTTATCGAGCGTAATCTTGCCCCGTTCTGATAATAATCCTTGTTGTTGAATTGTTTCAATTAAGGTGGCTGGGTCTGCATGATTAACAGCTATAGGCAAAGAATTAAGTGGTTGGTTTAATTCTTTTTCTCTTTGTTCAGATTGCTGTTTTTTCAATAAAACTTCTGGTTCTATCGCTTTAGATACGAACAAAATATTATCGTCAATTTCGGCTTGTAAATTTGCCGAATCTAATATGATCTTTAGCGCTTTGTGCCAATCAACGTTGTTGAGTTTAATGGTTTGCTTAATTGGTATATCTTCGGTCATGACTAAATTCATCTGCTGATTATCGGCTAAAGCTTGTAAGATAATTGCAATGTCGGTTTGGTAGAATGTCATTGAGATATTTTGTTGCGAATCGACATTTACTGATTGCTTCATATTTGCGTAAGTTGTATTTATGATCATTGTTACAAATATAAAAATTATTACAGCTAACAAACTTATTATTGCTTTAATCAATCTGCAAATACATTGTTCTAGCCATTGATGCTTTTGATTCTTACTATTGTTATTATTCATTTAGCGACATTGTCCATGATACAGTACTATGGCAATAATCAGGCAAATCGGCCTGCCACGTTATTTTATCGTTTAATAAAGATTGCAAACGCCAAGGAAACAAAACGTTAGGCACCACATCATCGGTTATTGCTAACCATTGATTTTTAGATGTTAACCAAATTTGCTGATAATTCTGATCAATTTGATTCATGCTTCCCCTAAAATGCCAAACTTGAATTTGTTCAAGCAGTAACGTCGTTTGCTCACTACAAGAAACTGAGTAATTTTGTTGAAAAGGATCTCGTTCTAAAGACACATCGGCCTTTAGTTCAAAACAGATAACAATTAATAAACTAATAAATTGATAGATATAACGTTTCACTTTATGCCTTTTTAAATAAGAGCGTAAACATGATCTGTAACTGCTGTTCTTGCTTGCTGATTTTTAGATTCTGAAAATCAAGATAATAAAAATCATCCGTTAATGATGAAATTAAAGCCATAAAATCAAAAAATTGCCCTTCTAATTCAATATCCCAATTAACCGTATTGTCAGTTTGATAATGTTTAAAGGAACTTAGTGTTAGATGATTTTGTTCAATAGCCAACGCTAATTCTTTTTCAGATATCAAACTATATAAACTATTTTTACTTGCCTGATAACGCCTTACTTTTGCCTGTAACAATTCAATTTCAGTAATCTTTTGCTGATATAACTCGGCCTTTAGCTCAGCTTGTTGCTGGCCTTCTTTAATAAAAAGTTGATAAACAATAACAAAAAATGCTAAACAACATAAAATACACAATGCGTACTGTTGCCAAACTGGGCGATAGAAAAAATCACTGTTCATTAAGTTCCATTTCCATTTCAAAAAATAAATTATTCTTATTGGTCGATACGGTCTTTATTTGACTTTTAGCGATATTTTTTAGCATTAACAAATTTTGGTTAAAATGAGTAAGTTCGACATAACTAAAGCTTTGCCCTTCTATCGCTACTTTTTTAGGTTCATAATAGAAAGAATCAAGCCAAATTACTGAAGGTAACTGCGCTGAAAGCAATAATAAGGATTGCTGAATTTGTTTTTGGCTTAATGATGGATTAGGCAAATAATTAACTAATTCTTCAGTTAATTTTTGTACTATCTTTTGCTGGTGTAGTAATTTTTCATCATAAGTTTGTAAATCATTTTTAGCGTGTACCCACAAATAACAGAGCAAACAACTTATTATGCCCATAAATCCAACAACCACGCCTGTCAATTGTCGTTGATGTTTTGTTTGTTTCTCTTGCCGCCAAGGTAAAAAATTAACTTTATTATTTTCAAATCGACAACCTACAAAAGTTAATAGTCGTTGATGCTTTTTAAAAAGATTGATCCAATTTTCAATATAATGACGTTCAACTATCATCACTGTAATTTGTTTTGTATGTTCAGTTGAATAAACAAAATCAAAAAATACACTTTTAGCCGACACTTGAAATAATTTATAAATGTTAGCTTCAACATATAAACTCAATTCATTTAAATTTAGCTTTACATCAGGTAAGGTTAATTGTTGTATTTGAATTAAATTGATATCCAAATTAAGTTCAAATACCGCACGCTCAGAAATTTTTTTTAGTAACTCATCAATAAAAATATCTATATCATTTTCATTTTGATAATTAAATATAATCAGATCTTCGCTAGTGGCTGTTGTAGCATTTCGCTTAACTGAATTTTCAATCCTATAGCGTAAAATTGTAGGTTCGACGTAAATAATGACGCTACTTTTATTAAAAATCATGATGGATTATCTTCTTGTTTCTGATAATAGCATCACTTAATCATAATCATCTTTTCCTAAATAAAAACTGACAAAAGCGATTTTTGCGAACTATCACCCAAAAAATGTTTAAAATTAAATCGAACGAAGTAGATTTTAGAGAATTTTAAAAAAAAAGGTTGACTGTAATAAGTCGTGCCTTATAATGCACATCCACACGGTAAGGGTGATTAGCTCAGTTGGGAGAGCACCTCCCTTACAAGGAGGGGGTCACTGGTTCGAACCCGGTATCACCCACCAATCTTTACCGTGATGTTTCAGTAATGAAACACTTGGGGTGATTAGCTCAGTTGGGAGAGCACCTCCCTTACAAGGAGGGGGTCACTGGTTCGAACCCGGTATCACCCACCATCTTTAAGATGGGTCGTTAGCTCAGTCGGTAGAGCAGCGGACTTTTAATCCGTTGGTCGAGCGTTCGAATCGCTCACGACCCACCATTTTATTGAATAATTCCTAAATAAATCCAATCAATCTAATTAAGTAAAAAAAAGCAATGAGAACGGATAGCGTTCGACAAATTTGTCTGGAACAAATTTGAACAACACGCAGTGTTGGCCCCGAAGGGGTGAGGCACACGATGTGCCGAATAATCGCTCACGACCCACCATTTTATTAAACAATTTCTGAATAAGTCCAATCAATCTAATATTAAGTAAAAAAAGCGATGAGAACGATAGCGTTCGACAAATTTTTCTGGAACAAATTTGAACAACATGCAGTGTTGGCCCGAAGGGGTGAGGCACACGATGTGCCGAATAATTGCTCACGACCCACCATTTCATGACATCAATATTTAATTAATAAACAACTTATTTAATTACGCTATACTAAACAGATAAATACGATAGAATAATTAAGTTATTTAATTTATAAGGAAGTTGTATGCTAAAGTTTTTTGCAAAACTATCATTAGTTTTATGTTTTAGTATTGCTGTTAATGCTGATCAACAAACATTATTTGATTTTAATGAAGAATATCAAAAAGCAACAGAACAAAAAGATGCAGAGGCGCAATACCATGTAGGTCTTATGTACGCTGATGGCTCATATACTAAAAAACGGCAATTTAAAGGTTTCGAATATGGTTTTGATGAGCAATTAAAAGCACAACCTGATTATATTAAAGCAAAAGAGTGGTTTGAAAAGGCTGCCAATCAAGGTCATATCGCAGCTCAACACAGTTTAGCCTTATTGTATTATAATGGACAAGGAACAAAACAAAACTATTCTAAGGGAATTGAGTGGGATACAAAAGCAGCTAAAAAAGGAGATGCCGTTGCTCAATATACATTAGCAACACTCTATTACAATGGTACAGGGGTTAAAAAGAACTATTTTAAAGCTAAACAATGGTTTGCTAAGGCCGCTGAACAAAACTATTCCGATGCTAAAGATCACTTAAATGTTGTAACAAAAAAGGTTAATGCCATTGTAGCCAAACAACAGGCCAAGAAAAAGCAAGCTAGTAATAACGATTGCGGTTGTTAATAATTAATCTGTTACACCAAAATGGAAAAATATCAAAAGATATCTATACATTAAATCATTGCTTTCAATAGACTTATCAAAATAAGCACAAATAGTTTTGCAAACAAGTTAAAAACATTCTTTAATAAGAAATTTGGGCCCAAAATAAAGAGGCAGTTAAATGAAAAAAATACTATTAATAATATACTTATTTGTAAATACGCCTATTTTTGCAACACAAAATATAGAATATAACTTTGATGTTGAATATAAAAAAGCAACAGAACAAAATAGTGCCGAAGCACAAAACCGGTTAGGTTATATGTACCAGTACGGTCTTAACGTTAAACAAGATTATGCTAAAGCTATTGAATGGTACCAAAAATCGGCTAATCAAAATTACGCCGATGCACAAGTAAGTTTAGGCTACATGTACAATTATGGTCTCGGCGTGAAGAAAAATTTGCTTAAAGCAAAGCAGTTTTATGCAAAAGCAGCCTCAAGCGGTTATGCTTTAGGTCTATTTAATCTAGGGGCACTTTACGAATTTGCAGAAAAAAAACATTATCTAAAAGGAATTGAACAAAATTCAGATAATAATACTATTAGCCAAGACTATGTTAAGGCAAAATATTTTTACGAAAAAGCTGTACAACTAGGCAATAAAGAGGCTCAAAACAATCTGGGTAGATTTTATTATATTGGAATTGTTGTCAAAAAAAACTATACCAAAGCTAGAGAACTATATGAACAAGCAGCTAAGCAAGGCAATATATATGCTCTGCATAATTTAGCAAATATGTATTACAATGGATTAGGTGGATTAAAAAAAGATTTTGCCAAAGGTGTAGAATTAGACACTCAATCTGCACAAAGAGGAAATCCTGAAGCACAATATAGCTTAGGTTGGTTATATTATAATGGCTCATGGTTTGAAAAAAATTATACAGAAGCTAGAAGATGGTTTCAGTTTGCCGCTGAACAAAATCATGCCGATGCACAATACAATTTAGGTATTATCTATCAACAAGGATTGGGAGTGGCAATAAATACCTATACTGCAAAATATTACTTTCAACAAGCTTGCCAAAACAACCATCAAGAAGCATGTAAACATGTCAAGAAACTTCTTTAATAAAAATATAATATTGGCAATGGGAAATAACTAAATGGCACTATAAAAGGTATTCAAACTGCTAAGCATTACTTTTAAACAATATTGTAAAAATAATATATATCAAGCTTGTCAAGAATAACCTAACACAATTCCCAAATAATAATTATTAGTTCAACGTTTTGGTTATGTATGTGCTTAATGCATATCAAATACATACATAACTAAACAATAGGCAATATAGAACATTACAGCACCAACTATACAGTCCAATATTACCCACATTCTTTTCTTTCTAAATAGCGGTATGAGTAATTTTGCTCCGTAACCAAGACTAAAAAACCATATGAATGAAACACTGACGGCACCAACCAAAAATGCAAATTTTTGTTCATTAGTTAACGTGCCAGCAATTCCACCCACAATAACAACAGTATCCAAATAGACATGAGGATTAAGTAAAGTAACAGCCAAAGTTGCCAATACAACTTTTAATGAGTTGTTATTGTTAAGAGATTGAGATTCTATTTGTATGCTACTTGTGCCTTTAATTGCACTTTTAAACGCACAAAAACCATACCAAATTAAAAAAATCGCCCCAGAGATTGCTAAAATATTAGTAATTAAAGAATTGCTACGAATAAAAGTACCTAGCCCAAAAATCCCTATTGACATTAAAGCAAAATCACAAATAAAACAAATTGCCGACACATAAAAGATATGATTTTTTAATAATCCTTGCTTGAGTACAAATAAATTTTGAGCACCAATAGCAATAATTAAACTAGCCGAAATGAAAGCACCACGTAATATTTCCAATAGCATTTAGTTATAACACCAGAATAAAGATAAGAAAATTTATTATATAATCTAAATGCTATAAGTTTATAACAAACGTATTGAATTTGTTATTTGTTATTTTTCTCTAACCACAATAGTTTGGTTTTATTTTTGTTTAAATAGAGAATGATCATTCCAATAGCTAACCAAATAATACCGACCATTTTTGCATCGTTATCAATATGTAATAATACAGGTAATAGCACTACAATACCTATAATAGGCATAAAGACGTCTAGAAACCACGAAAACCATCCTTTTGAGCCTTTTTTAAACTTAAAATAGCCAATTACAGATAAATGTAACATGATAAATGCAGTTAATGCTCCAATATCAACAAATGAAACTAAAGTTGGCAACCCTTTAGCATTATTAGCAGCAATAACAACTAAACATAAATTAAATAGCGCTGCAAATATAATAGCCATTGTCGGTACACCACTTTTTTTTCCTACTTTTGCAAAAAATGAAGGTAAACGTTTGTCACGCCCCATACTGAATAAAAGACGACTTGCTGCGGCTTGTCCAACCATTGCTGCAAATGATGCACCAATAGCTTTCATTAAACCTAGTGCCCACCCTAACCACAGATTAATTTCTTGATTAACAATATGATAGTAAACTTTACCTTGTAGTTCTGGATGACTACGCAAATATTCAGGGGTATAAGGGTTAAGTAAGCTACCGACATAAATTTGTAGCACAAATAAACACCCAGCTAAAATTAAACAACATATAATCGCTTTACTAACTAAATTATGAGGTCCGCCATTTTCTTCTGAAAAAGTAGCAATAGCGTCAAATCCCAAATAAGATAGTACAGCAATAGACACTGCATTAAATAGATTACTCCAACTGAATAAATCACCACCAATAAAAGGTTGTAACCAATCTCTGTTACTACCATTAGTGGCTATTATCCAAATACCAACAGATAACACAGCAAGTAATATAATAATTTCAAATATCAAGATGATTAACGTAATTTTAGTCGATTTTCTAACACCAACTAAATTCAGCGTAGTAGTTAACATAACAGCTAAACATGTCCATACCCATATTGGTACTTCGGGAATCAATGCATTGAACGATATACCGCTAAATAAGTACGCAACCGCAGGGATAAACATATAATCAAGTAACAGCAACCAGCCTACTAAAAACCCAGCACTAGGATGAATACCAATAGAACAATAAGCATAAACAGCTCCCGCATGCGGTAAAGCGTTTGCCATTCTGGCATAAGAAAGCGCGGTAAATGCCATTACAAAAGTTGCTATGATATAAACCAAAGCAACTGCACCATCACTTATCGCATCTAAAACACCAAATAATCCTACAGGTGCTGCTGGACCAATAAAAAGCAATCCCAGAATAACCAAATCCCGGAATCGCATATTTTTATTTAACTGTTGCATAATCATTCTCTAGCGCAATTATCAGTAATGATGAAATATTAAATGATTAATCCGCAACGTGCTAAGATCAGCTTGTTATTAGGTTATAATTATTTGTTATAAGAACATACTTTAGTGATATTCTTTAACCTCATAGGTATAAGACATTTTCGCTGTTTTACCAAGCATGATAGAGGCACTGCAATATTTTTCTGATGCAAGTTTTACTGCCGTTTCGACTGCTTCGTTATCAATATTAATACCCGTAATGACAATATGAAAATTAATTGACGTATACACTTTAGGGGAGGATTCTGCTTGAGTTTTATCAATATCTATCCAAAGATCACGAACATCTTTTTTTTTATTTTTTAAAATTGCAATAATATCATAAGCCATACAACCAGCTGCACCATGCAACAAAAGCTCCATAGGACGAGCTCCACGATTACGCCCGCCATGTTCAATACCGCCATCCATCACTAGCGAATGCCCACTTGCAGTTTCACCTAAAAAACCAAATTCATCAATCCACTTTAAACGATCTTTCATAATTATCTCCTTTAAATTTATCTTTAACCTTCTTATTAGTTACAAATTTATTAAATAACATAATCGTTTTTAACCACGCTGTCATCATTTTGATTATTACTTTATTGATCAAATATGACAATGTTAGTGAACTTTTTACTAAGAGAATCATTAAGATCTTTTAAATTATTCAGGTAAAATCACTGTATTATTTGCAATAAAATATTAGCAATATGTAATTAAAATCAATGTTTTCATTTTAATTTTTGCTTAACAAATAATTATATAGATTGGGTTACCCTACTCTAAGGATTGAATATGATTTTTAAGTTTATTATCTTCCTTTTGATAAGATCCTTGGCTAGATTATTAGCTAGTATTTTGGTGGTGACGTATTAGTTATTATGCTAGCAAGCATCTCGATGGCTAAAGTAGGTGCACAACTTGCACAAAAATTATCGATTAAAAAATTAATTAAATTCTTTGGTATATTTTATTATTGCTTGCAACGAAATTAATCATTTTTTAAACATCATTAATAAATAAAAAGGCCGCAAAAGCGACCTTATCAGTTTTGATGCAATACCATTAAATGACTATCTTGCTTCTTTAACTGCAAGTCCTAATTGCCAAACGGCCATTGCATAATGAGTGCTGTGGTTATAACGGGTGATAGTATAAAAGTTTGGTAATCCATACCAGTATTGGTAACGATCGCCCATATCAAGACGCAATAAACTTACCTGCGTATGTCCTTCTAATGAGCTTTGTGGTTTTAACCCTGCTTTTGCTAATGTTTCAATGGAGTATTTAGTACTAAAACCAGTATCAAGTGATAGTGCTTGGCCATCAGCCATTACAGCCACTTTTTTACCACGTTGCCAACCGTATGATTTAAAATAGCTTGCCACACTACCAATAGCATCAACAGGATCCCATAAATCAATATGCCCATCATGATTAAAATCAACAGCGTGACGTCTAAATGCTGATGGCATAAATTGACCATATCCCATAGCACCAGCAAATGATCCACTCAAATCAAAGGGATCAACCCCCTCATCTCGGCACATAACTAAAAAATCTTCTAATTCGTCAGAAAAATATTTCGCACGTCTTGGATAGTAAAAGGCAAGAGTTGACAAGGCATCAATGATTTTAGTTTTTCCCATCACTCTACCCCAACCTGTTTCGACGCCAATAATGCCAACAATAATTTCGGGTGGCACACCATATTCATTATAAGCACGCTGTAATTCTTTTTGGTATTGATTCCAAAATTCAACACCACGAGGAAGGTTACTTGGTGTAATAAATTTATTTTTATATCGAATCCAAGCACCATTTGGTGCCGTTGGCGAGGTTGCTTTTGGTGCTTGTTTATCCATTAAATTAATTACCCAATCGAGCTTATTAGCTTGAGCAAGCACATTACGGAGTTGTTGACGATTAAAACCATGCTTACTAACCATTCTATCAATAAATTTTTCTTTATCTATGTCTAGTGACGCACTAGCGGTTTTAGATTGATTGTGCTCTTTTTCGAGATAGACACCGCCTTTAACATTTGCATGTCCACGGTGTTCTTTCATGGGAGATGTTGAAGATTTATTACTACTACAAGCTACAAGCAATAAAATTGTACTAATAAAAATGGCAATACGCTGCATAAAAAATCCATATTTTAAGTAATTAAAAATCGACAACATCATAAAATATTTATTGTTATTTAACAATATTTGGGCATGATTCTCCTGCCGAAACTTGTTTAATATTGTTTAACGTCGTATCAGAAATATTTAACAATGCTTCTTGTGTTAAAAAGGCTTGGTGCCCCGTAAAAATAACATTATGGCAGGAAGATAAACGACGGAACACATCATCTAAAATAACATCATTAGATTTGTCTTCAAAAAAGAGATCACGTTCGTTTTCATAAACATCCATGCCTAAAGCACCAATTTTTGTTTTCTTTAATGCATCAATAGCTGCGGTTGCATCAAGTAATGCGCCACGACTAGTATTGATAATCATCACGCCGTCTTTCATTTTTTGGAAAGAATCTTTATTCAATAAATGATAATTTTCAGGGGTCATAGGGCAATGTAACGTAATCACATCAGATTTTGCATATAACTCATCTAACTCAACATATTGCGCTCCTAATTCAACTGCAACATCATTAGGATAAGGATCATAGGCAAGAATATGCATACCAAAACCTTTCAAAATGCGGATAATCGCTTGACCAATTTTGCCCGTACCAATAACACCAGCAGTACGATTGTGCATATTAAATCCAGTTAATCCATCTAACGAAAAGTTAGCATCACGAGTACGCTGATAGGCTTTATGCGTTCTTCTATTTAACGTCATCATTAAAGCCACTGCATGTTCTGCAACTGCTTCTGGTGAATAAGCTGGCACACGAACCACCGTGATACCTAACTTTTCAGCTTCAGTTAAATCAACATTATCAAACCCAGCGCAACGAAGCGCTAAAATCTTAATGCCATAACTTGCTAATTTTTTTAGTACTTTTCTATCTACTTCGTCATTAACAAATGCACAAACTGCGTCATAACCTTGGGCGGTAACCACTGTTTTACAGCTAAGTTTATGTTCATAATATTCGATATCAAAGCCATATTTTTTATTAGCGATTTCTAAATGTTCTTTATCATAATGTTTACTACTAAAAACAGCCACTTTAATTGAACTTTTCATATTACTACACCCCTTTTAAATGGTAGTTTGTTAATCTCTTAATTAATTATTGACATTAATTTTATACTGAAACACATAGTTACCTGAAACTTTTTAACAAAAAATAGCTAAAATAATGAATCTCTAACTTTCAAAAAGTCATTGCGCATAACTTTCTTATATTGAAAACATGACTTTGGATAAAACGGTCAATCTTGGCTTGCTGAATTATTTTTTATATGTTGTGTGCTATGATAACACTTTGCCAAAAACTAACAATAAAGTTAAATAATGAATAGCTCGCAGAATTCACTTTTAAAAACCATTTTTACGACCAAGATGCTAATCTGCATTTTTACAGGTTTTGCTTCTGGTCTTCCTTTTTATTTATTATTACAACTGTTACCTGCATGGTTAGAAAGTGATGGTATTAATATCAAAACAATTGGAGCCTTTTCATTAACGCAAATTCCCTATATTTTTAAATTTATCTGGTCACCATTGATGGATAACATTTCGCTCTTTAATTTAGGGAGACGACGTGGTTGGATGCTTGGGTCCCAAATAACACTTATATTTTCTATCGCAATATTAGGATTTTTTTCACCTTCATTGAATATTTGGTTAATAGCAACCATTTGCTTTATTATTGCACTATTTTCAGCTACACAAGATATTGCTCTTGATGCCTTTAGACGAGAGTTATTGCTTGATAAAGAATTAGGACTTGGTAATAGTATTCATACCAATGCTTATCGCATTGCAGGTTTAGTGCCAGGTTCATTATCACTAATATTATCAAATACCTTGCCTTGGAATAGTGTTTTTATCATCACTGCATTATTTATGCTGCCTGCTATCATTATGACGTTACTAGTAAAAGAACCAATTAACCAATCGCCCCAAAATCATACTTTTGAAGATATCATCATTAAGCCATTTAGTGAATTTATTACTCGAAATGGACTTAAAACAGCCATATGGGTTTTAACATTTATCTTTTTATATAAATTAGGTGATAGCATGGCTACATCCTTAGCCACGCCTTTCTACTTACAAATGGGCTATAGTCGCCCCGACATTGGTTGGATTGCCAAAAATGCTTCTTTATGGCCAAGTGTGTTTGGAGCATTAATGGGTGGCATTTTGATGATCAAAATAGGCATAAACCGAGCATTATGGTCTTTTGGTGTTGTCCAAGTTATATCAATTTTAGGATTTATTTGGCTTTCGATAGAAGGACCTTTTACTACAATAGGAATATTTCAAAAAACGTTATTAGCCATAGTGATAGGGATTGAATCACTTGGTGTCGGTCTTGGTTCGGCTGCTTTTGTAGCGTTTATTGCTAAAACAACTAATCCACTTTATACCGCTACACAATTTGCTTTATTTACCAGCATTGCTTCAGTGCCAAGAACTCTAATTAATGCATCTACCGGTTTTATGGTTGAACACTTAGGATGGACAAACTTTTTTTGGTTATGTTTTATTCTTGCCTTTCCCGGTATGTTATTATTGTTAAAAGTTGCCCCGTGGAATAGCCAATCTTAGGAGAAAATATGGACAAACTAACCCAAGCATTCGACTTTAGACATGCATGTAAAAAATTTGATAATACCAAAAAAATTAGTGATGATGATATTAAATATATTTTAGAAGCGGGTCGTCAATCTCCTTCATCATTTGGCATGGAGCCATGGCATTTTGTGGTTGTTGATAGTCACAAGATAAAAGTTGAATTACGTAATGTTTGCTATAACCAAGAACAAGTTACCAGCTGTTCACATTTTGTAATTGTACTTTACCGCAAAGCCAATAATTTTACGTTACAGAGCGATTATTTACGACAAACAATTGCACGCACCTTACCTGATCCCAATAACCAAACCGATATTGATATTGCCTGTCAAGGATTTATCAATTTTTGCGAACAAGGCTTAGCCGACGGTTTAACCATCAACCACTGGTCAGAAATGCAAGACTATATCGCTAGTGCCAATATGATGACTGCAGCGGCATTTCGTGGTATTGATTCATGTGCTATTGGTGGATTCGATCATGATAAAGTCATAAAGATCCTAGAAAAATATATTCCACAATTTGGTGGCGACTCATTCGGGATAGGACTTTGCTTAGCTTTTGGTTATCGAATTAATGAACCAACAGCGCATATTCGTTGGCCACTTTCAGACTTAACAACGTATCTATCTGATAACAGCGAAACGAATTAAACAATAGGCACCTTCAATCACAAAATGGTAATTGAAGGTGTTGATAAAAATAGATAACTTAATTATTCAATTGATTGATAAAGTGCTTCCGCTTCAGATGAAGCTGAATCCATAATAAAGGCAATTCCAGATAAAATATTCCCAATCTGTGGATCGGTAATATTTTGTTGTACTGAGTTTAAAATCTCTTGAGCCCAATTAATTTTTGTAAGTACAGCTTCGACACTTTCTTTTGAAGGATTACTCATCTTCTCTCCTACTGTTAGGATGTTAACTAAACCAATAATCAAAAATATCTTATTAAATAATAAAAAATTTGAGATAACGGATATAAGAATAAGAAAATCGCATATTCTAAACAGTAAAAACAAAAACAAAAATTAATGTAGTTTAAATAAAGAATAAATGTATTTAAAATAATTGAAAAGAAAAAGATAAACTTGTAGTTTAATGAAAATTAACGCAATACAAAAAAGCCTATTATGATTACCTATTGCTGCAATAAACAATTCTTTTACATTATAACGATTGATAATGTTAGACTTATTGGCAATAAATTGCGTTAACTTTGTCTAAAATCGTCAAAATTTTAAAATAAGTAAGGATTTAAAATGAAAACCAAACATGCTCGTTTATTAATACTTGGCTCTGGTCCTGCCGGTTACACTGCTGCTGTTTATGCCGCACGAGCTAACCTTTCACCCGTGTTAATTACTGGAATGCAAGAAGGTGGGCAACTAACAACCACAACCGATCTTGAAAACTGGCCAGCCGGTGCTCCTGATTTAACAGGACCAGAATTAATGGTTAAGATGAAAGAACATGCAGAAAGATTTAATACTGAAATTATTTTAGATCAAATTGATCGCGTTGATTTTAGCACAAAACCATTTAAGCTTTATGGTAGCGAAACGCAATACTGTTGTGATGCGCTTATTATTGCAACTGGCGCATCAGCGCAATACCTTGGTTTACCGTCAGAAGAAGCATTCAAAAGTAAAGGTGTGTCGGCTTGTGCTACCTGTGATGGATTTTTCTATCGCAACCAAAAAGTTGCTGTAGTGGGTGGTGGCAATACCGCGGTTGAAGAAACGCTTTATTTAGCCAATATCGCAAGTGAAGTACATTTAATTCACCGTCGAGATACCTTTAGAGCAGAAAAAATCTTAATGGATCGCTTAGAGCAAAAAATTAAAGAAGGTAAAGTTATCCTACATACTCACCGTGTAATTGATGAAGTTTTAGGGGATAACATGGGAGTAACTGGAGTTAGAATCCGTAGCTCACAAGATCCTAATATTACCGAAGAGTTATCGGTTTTAGGCGTGTTTATCGCTATTGGCCACAAACCAAACACCGCTATATTTGAAGGTCAACTTGAACTAAATGGCGGTTATATCAAAGTACAATCAGGCACGCAAGGCAACGCTACTCAAACCAGTGTCGAAGGGATTTTTGCTGCTGGTGATGTAATGGATCATGTCTATCGTCAAGCAATCACTTCAGCAGGTACAGGCTGTATGGCTGCTTTAGATGCAGAACATTATTTGGATAATTTAAAATAAGCAGTAAAGATCTTTATGTCATTAGATAAAAAACGCCAGACCTATCTACTTGGCTGGTTAAAACAGCAAGCAAAAATGCATAAAACTAATTTGCGTGCTTCAATTTTAACCGGATTGGTTTTAACTATATTAGTTATTATTCAATCTGCATTACTCGCTGTAATTTTGCAAAAAATTATTATTGAACAACACTATTTTGTGGATATTCTGCCTTTTTTTGGCGCACTAATTGCAGTGTTACTTGGTCGAGCAGGCTTAATTTATCTACGCGAAAAGATCAACTTTGCCATAGGCAAAAAAGTTCGTCAGCAAATTCGACAGCAATTAATTGATCAACTTGAGTTGCATGGGCCTGCTTATTTAAATCAAAGCACGATCGGCGCATGGAGTACGTTGCTTATTGAACAAGTTGATAAATTGCATGACTTTTTTGCCCGTTATCTTCCCCAAATGCGATTGGCAGGCATGGCACCGATTTTAATCTGCATTGCTATCTTCCCATTTAACTGGGCTGCTGCTACAATTTTGCTTTGCACCGCCCCCCTGATTCCTATTTTTATGATTTTAGTGGGAATGGGAGCCGCTGATATTAATCGTCGTCATTTTAAAGCGCTCGCATATTTAAGCGGTCATTTTTTAGATCGTTTAAAAGGACTCAATACCATTCGATTATTCAACCAAGGCGAAAAACAAACTAACGAAATAGCCATTGCCTCTGAAGATTTTCGTATTAAAACTATGCAAGTGCTCAAAATAGCCTTTTTATCTTCAGCCGTATTGGAGTTTTTTACTTCTATTTCAATCGCCATTGTAGCGGTTTATTTTGGATTTTCGTATTTAGGCGAATTCGATTTTGGTGCATATAATAGAACGGTTACTTTATTTGCTGGTTTTTTTGCGCTAATGTTAGCCCCTGAATACTTTCAACCTTTACGTGATTTGGGCACTTACTATCATGCCAAAGCTGAAGCAATCGCAGCAGCAGATAATATCGAAACTTTTTTAAGTAAAAAAATCGCACCAAAACAAGCCAATGATAATATAACAAACATAAAATTGACTGAGCCATTAAAAACAATTGAAGCAGATAATTTAATTGTATTATCTAACGAACAACAACCTATCGTTGGTCCATTATCGTTTAGCTTGCAAGCACCATTTAAATTAGCTCTAATAGGAACTAGTGGCGAGGGTAAAACTTCGTTAATGCAAGTACTACTCGGCTTTTTACCTTATCAAGGCTCACTAAAGATTAATGGTATTGAATTTAATCAATTAGATATTAATGATTGGCAACTGCAAGTAAGCTGGATTGGTCAAAATCCTTACTTGATTAATGGTACTATCCGTGAAAATATTTTATTGGGTAAACAAAATGCAACCAACCATGAACTGGATAACGTGATAGCCCAAACCCAATTGACCGAAGTTATTGCTAAATTACCACAAGGCATTAAAACCCAAGTTGGCGAAGATGCGGTACGTTTATCAGTTGGACAAGCACAGCGGATCGCCTTAGCCAGAGCAATGCTAAAATCTTGTCAATTATTGATTCTTGATGAACCAACTGCTAGCTTAGATAAACAAACCATCCAAAATTTGGATCAGCAGCACATTGCCCCGAATAGCATTACAATTACTCATCAAACAGATGACATGGAAGATTTTAAACAAATCTGGCAATTGGCTAATGGTAAGCTACACTGTGATATCAAGGGGGATTTATGCTAGCTATATTACGCCCTTATATCGCACTATATAAACACTATTTTGGGCAAATTTTATTGGGATTATTTTTGTCAATTCTTACCCTATTTGCCAGCGTATTTTTGCTATCATTATCAGGGTGGTTTTTGGCTTCTACCGCTTTTGTTGGCGTTGCAGGTTTGTATACTTTCAATTATATGTTGCCTGCTGCTGGTGTTCGTGCTGCGGCAATTATTCGAACCGCCGCTCGCTATATGGAGCGTTTAGTTGATCATAATACTACATTTAAAATCTTAGCTTATTTAAGAACGTTAGCTTTTCGTAAGATTTTGCCCTTAAGTGCCAATCAATTAGCCCACTACCAACGGGCTGACTTGCTTAATCGCTTTATTGTCGATATTGACGCACTTGATCACTTATACCTAAAACTTTTTTCACCTATTGTAACCGCACTTGTTACCATTGTTGTTTTGTTTGTTGGGTTAGCAAATATAAACTTACCTATTGCGTTAATTATTACTATTATCCTTACAACCACCTTACTTGTGGTTCCGGTCATTTTTTATCAAGCAGGAAAACAACTCGGCAAAACACTAGCTAAACAACAAAGTGAATATCGTTTATTATTAATTAATTATCTACAAGGACAAGCTGAACTTATCCTATTTAATGCACAACCACGCTATCGTGCTAAACTTGATGAGCTTGAATCAAACTGGCTTTATAACCAGCAACGTCAATCAACATTAATGGCACTATCAAGCGCATTGATTGTGCTGATTGCTGGTTTTTTAACGTTGCTTGTTCTGTGGCTAATTACCCAATACACCCTATCCCCGTTAGTGGCACTATTTGTATTTGTTAGTCTTGCAAGTGCTGAAATACTCATGCCAATTCCTGGCGCATTTATCTTTTTAGGGCAAGTACTTACTTCTGCCACACGCACAACGGCTATTTTTAATCAAACGCCCGACATTCAATTTGTTTCTAAAGGTAAAGCGATAGATTTAACTACAGCAAAATTAAAATTTGAACAAATTAATTTCAGCTACCCAAATCAACCTTTTGCGATATTAACTGATTTTTCCTTAACGGTTGAACAAGGTGAACATATTGGAATAATTGGTAAAACAGGTTGTGGTAAATCAACTTTATTAAGCCTAGTAAATCGGACTTGGGAGGCAAGCTCCGGCAATATTTATTTTAATGATACCCCAATAAATCAACTGGATGAAAAAACTTTGCGACAAGCCATTGCAATGGTTCCGCAAGTTATTACTATTTTTAGTGAAACTTTACGGCAAAATTTACTCATTGGTAATCCTAATGCAACTGATCAACAGCTTATTGAGGTTCTGCATCAAGTTGAATTGGACAAATTACTAACTACAGAACAAGGTTTAGATATGCTAATTGGACAAGGTGGGCGTACTTTATCTGGCGGTGAAATTCGTCGTATAGGCATTGCAAGAGCATTACTGCATAATTCCCCTTTAATTTTAATGGACGAACCAACAGAAAGCCTTGATCAACGAACAGAACAACAAATTATCCAATTGATAAAGCAGACATGTAAAGGCAAAACACTAATCATGGTTACGCATCGTTTGACTGATAATCCGCTGTTTGATCGAATTATTTCACTTTGATTAATGGTTTAATTTATATGTCATTCATTGCTGATAAAGGGCAATATTAGCTTTCCGTAATTGTAAAAATTCGAAAGTTTTGCTTATAAAAACGTTCAGATAGACTATTGATTTTATTTGATTTTAAATTAGATAGTTATAAGAAAGTAGTTTGAATGTGGTCTCTTTTTGGGGTTAAGTTATGATATTTAAAGTAGTTACACGAAACCTTCCCAAAATTCGAGTAATCTATTAAAAAGACAATCAAAATTTTTCCTTTTTAAATCTAGCTATTTAAATTGACTTAAAAAATAGTATTTCAATATAGTAAATAGCTCAATTTTTCTTGTTTAAATCTACTTTAGTACTCATTACATGTAGGAAAACACAGAGCTGAACTATTTATAAGATGAACTACTATTCTACCGCCATCAAGCTAATAACAAGGGATATCTTCAAATAGTTTTAAATCATAATTAATTGTTTTATTTTATTGGCTGGGGTACCAGGATTCGAACCTGGGCGTGGCGGGATCAAAACCCGCTGCCTTACCGCTTGGCTATACCCCACTATAGAAAGTGAAAATCACTTTTGATACGAGCAGTGAGATTTGAACTCGCACATATTTCCAAGCTAGACCTTGAATCTAGCACATCTACCAATTCCATTATGCTCACATGAAAATAGTGAATAATTAACACATCAAACATTGATATAAATCAAGAATGAAATACCAAAATTATGCATATTGGAATGGCTGGGGTACCAGGATTCGAACCTGGGCGTGGCGGGATCAAAACCCGCTGCCTTACCGCTTGGCTATACCCCAATAAAGGATAGATATTAAGATAAAATGGTGCGGGTGGAGAGACTTGAACTCACACGCCTTGCGGCGCCAGAACCTAAATCTGGTGCGTCTACCAATTTCGCCACACCCGCACTGAACACTTTCGGTAAAAGTACTACCTAATCCTAATGGTGGCTACGACGGGATTCGAACCTGTGACCCCATCATTATGAGTGATGTGCTCTAACCAGCTGAGCTACGTAGCCATTCATTCGCAACGTCGTAACCAACACTGCGAGGCGCATTATGCTAGGGTTACGCCAAATCGTCAACTATTTTTTTAAGATATTTTGAAAAAAAATGACGATTGATTAAGATGCAATCAAATCCAGTTTAATAACGCTTCGATTCGCCTTTTTTGTAACTCAAAATGAATTTGTTTTCCTGTATAACCATCAGAAATAATTTGCTGCACATTGATGCCATTGGCGATTTTATAAGCTTCTTTTATATAATTTGCTTGTGCAAACGATGTTGTTTTAGTAAAAGCTTGGCTTGCAATAATTAATTGTTCAAGGTGCGAAGGGTTGCGCCATACATCAATGCTATTTAGCAAAGAAATAATTTGTTCAGCTGTCAGGGTTTGCACTTGTTCAAGATTATTTCGATTCTGCTGAACCATGACGGCAACTTTAGTATAGTTGTTAGGTACTTTAATTTTTGCACATAATGCTTCGACCGCTAATTTATTAGATAACTGTGCACACAGTACAGCAAAACGGATTGTTAAATCATTAGTTAATATAGCAGATTTTTTTAGTGCATCACTAATAGTGTCTGTTAAGTCTAATGATGAAAATAATAATGGAAGCGCTCCACATTGTTCTAGTACTTGAAAATAGATCTGTGGATTTGATGTCAACAATGCTTTTTCAGTTTCTTTCCACACACGTTCTGGTGTTAAGTAACTAACCTCACCGGCTAATACCATTTGTTTCATTAGATCTAGAGTTTGAGGAGCTACAGTAAAACCGAATTGATGAAAACGAGCTGCAAAACGAGCTACGCGCAAAATACGTAGAGGATCTTCTCGGAAGGCTGGCGATACATGGCGTAAGATTTTATGTTTGATGTCATCAACGCCATGATATGGATCAATTATATTGCCATCTTCGTCCATTGCAATGGCGTTAATGGTTAAATCACGGCGAATCAGATCTTGTTCTAATGTAATCTCTTTACCAAAATCACAGATAAATCCAGTATAACCTCTACCGGATTTACGCTCAGTGCGAGCCAACGCATATTCTTCTTTCGTATGAGGGTGTAAAAAAACTGGAAAGTCTTTACCGACTTGTTGATAACCTAATGCTAAAAGCTCGTCTGGCGTAGCGCCAACAACAACCCAGTCATGATCAGCAACAGGTTGGTGCAACAATTTATCGCGCACACTCCCTCCTACAAGATAGATTTTACTCATCTATCTCATCCAACGATCTTTTTTGCGTCGGTTTGGTATAATTCTTGGTAATATAAGCCCTAAAATAAGACCGCCTCCAGCAACAAGACCACCATAGGTAAACCAAGTTACAATAAGGTCACGGCGTTTATCATCAACTTGATTTAGCATTGATTCAATTCGTGAATTTTGCTCCTTAACTTGTTGTTCTAGTGCTTCATTTTTATTTTGAAGTGTTTCTATAGATTTTTCAGCCGTCTGCAACTTTTGGATATAGTCACTTAACAATTTTTGTTGATTTGCCTCAGCATTATCAACTTTATCTTGATATTCTGCTAGTTTTGCTTCTAGCACTGGAAAGCGTTCTTTATAACTAGGTTGTTCATTTAGTTTGCTTGTTTCAATCCAAGCGGTGCTACCATTATTAAGTTGAATGCGAGTAAATTTGCCATCTGCACTTTTTTCAAGCTCAACAACTTTTTCTCCAGCTTTAACTGCATTAGAATACGCATATTGCGAACCAGGACCTCTACGCAAATAAATATCGACATTATCAGTCACATATTTGTCTATAGCGTAACCATTAAAAGAAATCGCAAAAAACGAAAGTAGTGCAATAATATTCTGTTTTTTCATATATTTCCAATAAGCATCTATAAATAGTTTCATGATAACATAAAATAATAGCAAGTCGCATATTCATTTTATAATAAATAGTTTTAAAAACTAAAATAAATATAACCTTCAATAATGAAATCGTTTACATTTTTGTGAAATCTTAATCACAAAATATGAAATTAAAAATATTATTTTATATAAATAGCTATTATTTTATATAAGTGAAATATTACAAACTTGGAGCCATTATGAATTATCGTCTTAGCAATAATAATATAGATATCCTTTTTCGCACTGAACCGTATGCCGAATTGTGTTATTTTGGTAAACGATTACAAAACTTTCAACCTGAAATGATTGACATGCTTTACCCTGCTGTACCCTGCTGTACCTAATTCTCGTATAGATGTCAACGTTCCATTTACTCTATGCCCAGAAGAAGGTTTAGGTAATTTTAGCACACCTGGACTTGAAGGACACCGAAATAGTAAAGATTGGTCTCCCGTTTTTACAACTAAAGAAGTTAATAAAACTGACAATAGCATTACCATTATTAGTGAAGATAACATTGCTAAACTTCGTTTAACCAGTTTTTTTATTTTAGATAAAAGTAGTGTATTGCAGTGTCAAAATACTTTAACCAATTTAGGTGATGAACCATATCAAGTTAATCGTTTTTCTATTACGTTACCTATCCCTGAACGGGCACAAGAATTAATGGCTTTTAGTGGTCGTTGGATTAAAGAATTTTTCCCTCATCGAACTAAAATATCACATTGTGGTTATTTACAAGAAAATCGACGAGGACGAACATCACACGAATATTTCCCTGGGATGATGGTTGGTACCGAAGGTTTTAAAGAACAAACTGGCGAAGTTTGGGGGATCCACTTGGGATGGAGTGGTAATCATCGCATTCAAGTTGCAGTTAAAAGTAACGGTAAACGTTTTATTCAAGCTGAAGCTCTGTATTATGCAGGAGAAATATCACTAGCTAAAGGTGAATCTTTAAGTACGCCTTGGTTATATGCTACCTATAGCGATGAAGGCTTAAATAAAATGAGTCAACATTTCCACCAGTTTCTACGCAGTAATATTATTAAATTCACCAAAAATAAAGCTCGTCCTGTTCATCTTAATACGTGGGAAGGTATCTTTTTTGACCATAATCCTGATTACATTATGAAAATGGCGACTAATGCGGCTCAAATTGGTGTTGAACGCTTTATCATTGATGACGGTTGGTTTGGTAAACGTGATGATGATTACCAAGGATTAGGTGATTGGTATTTAGATTAGCGAAAATATCCAATGGTTTAGAACCAGTTATTAAACATGTTAAAGATCTTGGTATGGAGTTTGGTATTTGGGTTGAGCCAGAAATGATTAATAAAAACTCAGATCTTTATCGTGCCCATCCAGATTGGTTACTTGAACTACCTGGTTATCAACAACCAGAAGGTCGCCATCAGTATTTACTTGATTTACAAAACCCAGCTGTTTTTGAATATCTACTTGAAAGACTAACTTGGTTACTCAGTAGTTATGACGTTGATTATATAAAATGGGATATGAATCGTGAAATTGTTCAACCTGGTCATGAAGGTAATCCTGCTATTGTTGGTCAAACTAAAGCACTTTACCGATTGCTTGATATTTTGCAAGAAAAATTCCCTACCGTTGAAATAGAATCTTGTTCATCAGGTGGAGGTCGAATTGATTATGAGATTTTAAAGCGTACACAACGTTTTGGACTTCAGATTCTAACGATGCATTAGATAGACAAATAATTCAACGCGGAATGAGTTATTTCTTCCCTCCTGAAGTGATGGGTGCTCATATTGGCGGTGCATTATGTCATACTACATTCCGTGAGCTACATATGAATTTACGCGGTCTAACTGCTTTATTTGGTCATATGGGAGTTGAACTCGATCCAGTAAAAGTATCTGAGCAAGAACAGAACGGTTTTGCATATTATATTAATTTACATAAACAATTGCGTCCTTTATTACATAGCGGTAACTTTGTAAGATTGGATGTTGATGATAACCCTGCTATGCAAAGTTATGGTGTTGTTAGCCAAGACCAAAAAGAAGCTGTGTTTATTATTGCTCAACTAACATTACCAACCTATGCGTTAAGCGGTAATTTACGATTGACAGGTTTGTTGGCCGATAAACAATACCAAATTGAAGTGCTAGATATGCCTGATAACATTGATCCTAAAATAAATGGTCATGTTATGAAAGCATTACCTCAATGGATGAAGAACAAAACGACTCTATCTGGTGATTGGTTAATGGATGTCGGATTACCTTTACCAGTACTTGACCCAGCAACGGCTATGTTAATAAAAGTAACCGCTAAATAATATTATTGATACTTTTAAATTAATTATTTAGCGACTATCAGGGGATTTGCTAATTGCTGTCCCCTTAATATTTAGTCTTTAATGAAACAATTCTAGTTTTTAATTCGCCAATAATATCATTGGCAAAGTTTTTATTTTACCTTATTATGATCAATTAATTCAGTCATATATCAAGAGTATTGCAAATAAATTAACTTCAAGACAGTAAAAAAGATAACCCTTTCACTTTCAGTACTTTTTGTCTTATATTATTGTTAATCTACAGAACTCTATATTGATAAGCATTAAATATTATAATTATCGATATTTTATGGATAGTAATTAATTAAAAGGTTTTTTATGGCGACAATAAAAGATGTTGCGCGTTTAGCTAAAGTTTCAGTTGCAACTGTATCTCGCGTAATTAATAACGCAAATAACGTTCGAGATAATACAAGAGATACCGTAAAAGAAGCTATGCAAAAATTAAACTACTATCCTGATGCTAATGCACGCGCTTTGTCACAACAAAATTCGAATACTATTGGTATTGTTGTAGCTGATGTATCGGATCCATTTTTTGGTGCCATGGTTAGTACCGTTGAAAAAGTTGCCTCACGAACAGGTCATTTTTTGTTGATCGGTAATGGCTATCATAATGAGCAACAAGAATATAATGCAATTACTCAATTAATTGAACATCGCTGTTCGTCGTTAGTTGTACATGCCAAAATGCTCTCTGATAGCGATCTAGAAAAATTGATGCAACAAGTACCCGGTATGGTTCTAATTAATCGTATCGTAAAAGGATTTGAAAAACGCTGTATTGCTCTTGATAACCGTTACGGCTCTTATCTTGCAGTCAAACATTTAATTCAACATGGGCATACTAAAATTGGTTATTTATGTTCAAATCATAATATTTCTGACTCATCTGATCGTTTACAAGGATATAAAGACGCATTGTTAGAACATGGTATTGATGTTAATGAGAATCTGATTGCAATTGGTTTACCAAATGAAATAGGTGGCGAACAAGCAATGATGTCATTACTTGAACGTAACTGTCATATCTCTGCAATTGCTTGTTATAACGATTCAATGGCCGCCGGTGCAATGTCTGTGCTTTACGATAATGATATTAAAATTCCAAACGATATTTCGATCATTGGTTTTGATGATCTTATTTTATCACGTTATTTACATCCAAAATTAACTACCATTCGTTATCCTTTACAGACAATGGCTGAACAAGCTGCTGAATTAGCACTAAAACTTGCAAAAGGAGAAAGTATTCCAACAAATTTGATTAACGTCTATATACCAACCTTAACTAAACGTTATTCAGTAGCTTTTATCAATAGTTAAAAATAAAGTAGCTATACATCAACAAAGTTTACATTTTTCATCTGAACCATATATTTTACATCTATAATATAGTTCAGATGATAAGTCTTATTTTATATCACTTAGAACCAAACTTCTGTTTGTACACCAAAACTAATTTGATGATCTTTACCATTAAAATCAAATTTACTAATATCATTTTGTAGTGCTTCTATATAAGAAACATAAAAACGAATATCAGGTCGTGAAGATAAAATACTTTTTCCGACTTTAAATGAATGGTAAAGTGTTGTTTTATATCCTTCTTCGACATAAGTTTTACTTTTAACTTTGTCTTTCTGACGAAAGTAACCTAGTTCAACACCGCTTTAATTATAAGTATCCCAGATATAAGCTGGTCTTATTGCTGATTTAAAACTTGTAAAATCGGTATGTGGAAGATTAAGATCATAAGAATAAACATCATTTCCTGAAGTTAAAGCCAAAGCATGAGCAACAATGATATTATCGCTTAAATAAGCTTCACCTTCCGATACAAAACGATAAGCTTTACCACCAGTATGTGTACCTATATAGTCATTATCCGAATTACTGGCAAACTCTGGGTTATTAGTATTAATGTTAGCCAGCTGTGATGCAACAGAATTGGTTGCTGTCTGTAATGTAAACTGATTAAATCCGCCAAAAAATTCATTTTGACGCAAAACAAGGCTACCAAGCCAAGCATTTTTAACAGATATACTATTTTGAATTTTAGATTTATTTGGTGCTGAATAACGAACATTCAAACCAAGCGTTGCATTTTGCCATAATGGGATATCACGATAGCGAATTTCTAGTTCGTTTAAATCAACTTCTTCCTTTTTATATTGTTCAATTTTATTTACTTTACTATCATCAGCACTAATTATTTCTTTTTTATTTTTCACATTTACATCTGCTCTAACTAATGATAAATCAAGAGCACCAACACCGACTTTAAGATTTTCAATACCAATACCTCCACCTGCTGGCGTTTTTTGTGTTTTCCAATCAAGCATTTGTATTTCATTATAAGGCAAAGAATGTTTACCCACCCATAATTTCGCATCAGGAAAACGTGGCACAAATCCTTTTGTTTCTAAATATATATCTGAAAATTGCATAATATTGTCATCTTGCGTATTAAATAAACCCGCAGCTTTATTTGTTGCCACGTTTCCATCAATCATAACAATTGCATCAACTCGCCTTCCATCTTGATCATAGACTTTTTGCTTAAAGATAAGATCATACCAACCACCATATTCATTACCAAATCGACCTAATGCACCTTCAGCATAATTTTTAGGTTTACCATTGCTTGAAGTTGACCAACCACCACGGAAGTAACCATTATAAGAAAATCCTATTTCTTCTTTAATATAATCTTTAAATTCAGCTAAAGTAAATGAAGTCTTTTCTGGATGATTGCTGTCTTGCATAGTATCGGTTTTTGGTGTACTAACTAGTAAAATTTGATTATTATTTGCTTGTACAGGATTAAATGGAGCCTGTTGCTTTGTAATTGCTACATTTTGATTATTTTTAAGCACTTTTTTCTGATTATTTATAATAATTTGTTGTTTTTGAAGATGATTATTTAATTTAGCAAGTTGCTTATTAGAATCAATCACTTGCTTTTTCAAATCATTAGACTCTTGACTAAGAACTAATAACTTTTGCTCTAATAACGCAATTCTTGCTTCTAGCTCATCTTGAGTTGCTGCCATCGCATTGGGTAAATAACACAAACCTAGCATAGTCATTAAAACAACTCGTTTTGGTTTGATTTTATATACTATTTTTTTTGAAAATTTCATTTCTCCCCTCCCCTAAACTTATTATTAAAAAATATTTAAAAATCTTTTAAATTTGAGACAAAAAAAAACCTAAAAAATAGTCATAACTATTCTTTAGGTTTTGCCCGCTATAAATCGGTAACAATCCAATACCTTTTACTAGGTAGTTTAAATATAACCAATAAGAGCGACTATTCAAAAACTAAACACTAATATTGTGATAGATATCACATTAAAAATTATCATTTTATATACAGTATTAATCGGTTTATGTTATCAAATGAAACAGATTCCTAAAAAAGTAAAATGACTTGGCTTAGGACCTCATGAAAATTATCCTGACCGAAAAACATCAGCTATTTTTGGTGATTGGTCGTTACCTTTTGCAGAACTTTATACACCTTATATTTATCCATGTGAAAATGGGTTACGTTGCGAGGTTAAAAGATTGCAACTTAATGAGATGATCATAACTGGACATCAGTTTAAATTTAACGTTAATCAATATGGGACAGAGCAATTAATAGAAAAAACTCATCGTCATTTATTGGAACCTAGGTCATGCGATTATATAAGTATTGATGCTTATCATATGGGAATTGGTGGAGATGATTCTTGGACACCAAATGTACATCATGAATTTTTACTGACAGATAAACACCATAGCTATCAGCTTATGTTTAAATGTTAAATAGGCCATCTAAAAATAAGGCACCGTTTTGGGTGCCTTATTTTTATTCAATTGTATTTTTCGATATGGTTATTTCTTAATAATTGTTATATTCCATTTAACATTTCACCATCAAACAGCTTATCAAGTTCTTCGATAAATTCTTGCTGAGGTCGGTGATAAAAGATGCCTTGCTCGGGCATTCCTCGTAAAAAGAGATAATATACCCCTCCAAAATGCGTTTGGTATTGGTAATTAGACAAACGTCCTTTTAAAAAACGATGCAATGCTAAACAGTAAAGTTGATATTGTAGGTCATAGCGATGATCGCACATCACTTTTTCAAGTGCTTCTTGGCTATAAGCATCAACACATTCACCTAACCAATTAGATTTATAATCAACCACATAATATTTCCCTTCAAATTTGAAGACTAAATCGATAAAGCCTCTTAGCATACCTTGTACCGACTCAAAATCTAATTCGGGACATAATCTTGATAAATGATCATATTGTTTACACAAACTATCTAATTGCTGACTAGTGACTGTTTTGCGTATAGGGAGATAGAATTGCAATTCGTTAATATGTTGCCCCATTAACACTTGCGATAATATTAAATTTGGATCATGCAGTTTTGTAGTCAATATCTGTTGCATCCAATTTGTTACTACGCTATTCCACTCTGTTTCTAAATTGAGCTTTTTTACCATCTGATTACATAATTCAACAAGATTATCTGATGTGATATCTTCCATAATGCTGTGCATTAATGTACCAACATATGCTCCTTTAGGAAAATGGTGGATATCATATAGTGTGTCGTTTGATTGTACTCTATCGGATTCGTATGGGGATTCGTCCCAGTCATTAATAAGATCAGGCTTATAAGCCAATACATTATGATTATGCCTTTGTAATTCAGTATAACTTGTAACCCGCCAACTGTTTGAAATATTACGCGAAAATACGTTAGCCGATAATGATTGGTCTGGCAAAATTGCCGGAATATACTGTTCGCTCTCTATTGGTAATTGGACATCAATTAAATTAGCTATATTGGCAATTGATCTTAATTCACTTTTTAATAAATGATTAATAGCCGATTGGCTTTTTTTCAATGAAGCAAGTCCAATACTACAATGATAAACCGAGCGAGTCATTGCAACATATAATAGCCGCAAATCTTCAGCAAGTCGCTCTTTCTCTATCTGCTCTTTAATCTCATCAGACAGTAACCATGCATAAGTTGGCTGATAGTCATTATCTTTATCATGATAAAATTGGCTATCGGATGCACGATATATTGAAATAAATGGTAACCAAACAATCGGAAACTCTAATCCCTTTGATTTATGAATAGTAATAATCTTGACAAGGTTTTCATCACTTTCAAGGCGTTGTTGATGATTTTCTAAATTTGGATCTGGGTTAACAATTTGTTTTGTCAACCACCGAATTAAGGCGTGTGGACCATCTAACTCATTTGATGTTTCTTGAAGTAATTCGCCTAAATGCATTAAGTTAGTTAATGTTCGTTCACCACCTTGGCGAGCTAAGATGTTTTCAGCTAGATGCCGTTTTTTCATCATTCGGCGTAACATAACCAATACACCATAATATTGCCAAATTGCTTGATATTGTTTGAATTCTTCGACCAAACTTTCCCATTTATCTTGATCGTCAGTGATTTGTTCAAGGTCTGTCATGGTTTGACCTAATAGCGATGTCATTAATGCTAGCTTGAGCATTGTTTCGTTTTCTGGCATTAAAACAGCTTGCAATAGGCTCAATACATCTTTTGCTTCATTTGAAGAAAACACACTACTATTGTTTGACAAGTAGACACTCTTAACACCGCAATGAGTCAATTTTTGTTGAATAAGTTCGGCTTCACGTCCATTACGCACTAAGATCGCAATATCTGCTGTAGTCACAGGACGTTGTTCGTTTTCGCTATCAATTAACATTGATGAATTAGACAGTAAAGTCACTATTTGGGTAGCACAACAACTAGCCATGTGTTCTTGATAATCAGAATTTGTTGCAATATCATCAGGTAGTAAGTAAGCAGCTAATGCCGATACTTCTTGGTTGTTAATTTGTAAAGACTTTTGCTGATTCCGTTTTGCCGCTTCCATGGGTAAAAAAGGAATATCATTAAATATAAATGGATTATCGCAATTAGAAAATAATTGGTTAACAGCTTTGACCATCGAAGCAGATGAACGATGGTTTACATCCATGGTAAAAGAATTTTCCCCTGTCGATTGTTTAGCTTTTAAGTAAGTGAATATATCTGCACCTCGAAAGCTGTAAATTGCTTGTTTTGGATCACCAATAAATAATAGACCTCGATCTAACTTGTTCCTGTCATAAATACGATCAAAAATTTGATACTGAGCAGGATCGGTATCCTGGAACTCATCAATTAAAGCAACACAATATTTTGAGGCTATACTTTGCGCCAATCGATCACCTGCTTTTGCTTTTAATGCACGATTTAGTTGCCAAATAAGATCGTCAAAGCTCATCTCGCCATTTTTGAGTTTTTCGTTATAGATCCCTTTCTGAATTACACTGACAATATCCATTAAGATTTGGTTTCGTAGATCAAAAGGTTGTTTATATAGATCGTCAATTTGTTCAAAAAACGAATGACATGGAACACTTTTTCCTTCTTTCGTCTTTTCGATTAAAACTGATTGCTTAAATTTTTCAAGTTCGTTGGGTAATTCAAATGTTCGAGTTTTGCTGTTAGCCCATGCCGATACTTTAATTACCCAATTGGGTAGATTTCGACTACTATATGATTGTTTGCTGACACCTGATTGTATAATGATTTCAACTAATTTTTCAGACAAAGCTAACCAAGATTTTTTAATATTTTCAATTTTTTCATAACTTTGTTGGTGAAACAACTTTATTGTTGGACTTATATCTAGGTTTACCTTGCCAGCATTGTTGAAATCTAACCCTAAATAAGGGGTGATGTCTTTTAGCAATGCCGTTGGATCTTGCCATGTAGCAAGCACTAAATAAGCAAGTGGTTTATCAAGCGGTGTAAAATAGTGACGCCAAAAATCTTGAGTTACTCTTAATTTTAACTCATATTCATCAGAGATTAGCTTTTGCTCAAATAAAACACCCGATTCAAATGCATGGCTAGTTAGTATTCGTTGGCAAAAACTATGTATAGTATAAATAGCCGTATCATCCATTGACTGTTGAGCAATAGTAAGTTGCTGTACTGCAAATTTTCTATCATCAATTAATTCAATGAGTTGTTGATAAATAGGATCTTTATGATGTCCTTGTAATAGCCCTATTCGCAGTTCTTGAATATTTTGCCTTATCCGCGATCGAAGTTCTTGAGTTGCCGCTTTGGTAAAAGTCACAACCAGAATTTCGTTAACATTTAAAGGCCTTGGGTAACTATTTTGACCAATGCCCAATAATAATCTTAAGTAAATAAAGGCAAGAGAATAAGTTTTACCAGTTCCAGCCGATGCTTCAATTAAAGTTCGACCAGTTAGAGGTAAATCAAAAAGATTAAGTTTTTTTACTCCGCTTGATGAAACCATTCAAGATTTCCTGCAGAGTTTGGTAATAAACTAATACAAGCAATTGCGGCAGTAGAAAACATAGGAGGAGCAACTTGCGGACATAGTTCATTAACTAAATATCCCACCAATGGCAAATGAGATACAATAATCACATTTTCAACCCCATCATTTAACAATATTGCTAATATGTCAGCAATATGAGATGGGCTACCGCCAGGCACTAAAAATTGATTAGTTTCAACTTTTGCAACACTAACGTGTGATGATAATTCTGTTAATGTTTGTTGAGCTCGTAAATAAGGGCTAACCAAACCAATTTCAAATTGAAAATTTTGCTGTTTAAGCCATTTTCCAGCTTGATTTGACTGATTAATGCCATAATTTGTTAATGTTCTACTGGAATCTGATGAAGCAGAAAACCCTGCTTCACCATGTCTCATAATACAAACTTTCATCAATATTCAATTAACGTAATTTTAATTGGAAAATCATGCATTCTGCACCACAACAAAAGGTAAATTTTGCTGATAATTTAAAGCCATCGCTTATTTTATCAATATTGCTATTAATTTCACACGGATCTGTTGCGACATCATTTGCTGCTTGGGTTAAAGATGCTAACTTAGCTTGAGCTTCTGATTCTGTCGCAAAGATGTGTTCATACTCAGCGCTACAGTCTTCGTTATCAATTATTGTACCAACATCCACACAACAACATGCTGGAGTTTCGTTTGCTTTGCATTTGTTTAAAGAATCTGCCATGCTTACCTCTAATTAACTGTTAATATTTTTAATAGTATACTCTCAATCATAACTTAGGGTAAAGCGCTAACTCTGTTTTGTTATCTAGCTGAATATGATGCAGTATGTGGCTACTAAACTATGTTGTTAGTTGAGATAAAAAGAATTAAAGATACCTCTGCCAAATGACAGAGGTCAATACATTAGAATTTAGGTGCTGTTGGGCGACCACGCTTTTTTGCAAACGGTTTATCAGATGTATCTGATTTACTGTTTTTACGAGCTCGTTTAGTATCAGACGCTACTCCACTGATTAAGCTCATTTTCATTGGTTGATTAAGTACTCTTACTTTTTCAAAATGTTTTAGTATGTCTTTTGGCATACCTTTTGGTAATTCAACTGTCGAATAAGTATCATAAAGCTTGATATTACCAATGTAACGACTGCTAATATCAGCTTCGTTAGCAATTGCCCCCACAATATGACGAACTTCAATACCGTTCTCTTTACCAACTTCAATACGATACATATCCATATCACCAACATCGCGTCGTTCTCGACGTTTTGGGGATTCACGATTATCACCTCGTAAACGGCGTTCACCGCCACGATTATCCCGATCTCGCATTTCACGCGATGGTTTAAACACTGGGTCTGGTGGTAAAATTAAAGGGCGTTCCCCTTGTGCTAATTTTAATAAAGCGGTTGCAATCGTTTCAAGATCGGCTCCACTATCCGCTTGTATTTTTGCTAATAACTTTTGGTACTCATCTAAATCACTACTCTCAAGTTGTTTCTGGACTTGCGCAGTAAATTTAGCTAAACGACGCTGTTCAAGTAGCTCTTTTGATGGCAACCCAACTTCTGGAATTGGTTTTTTGATAGTTTGCTCGATATTCTTAAGTAAACGACGTTCACGGCTATCAACAAATAAAATAGCACGGCCAGCACGTCCAGCACGACCAGTTCGTCCAATACGGTGAACATAAGATTCAGAATCTAACGTGATATCATAATTTATAACTAAGCTAATACGCTCAACATCTAAACCACGAGCAGCAACATCAGTTGCAATTAATATATCTAAACGACCATTACGTAAACGATCTAATGTTTGTTCACGCAATTGTTGTGTCATATCACCATTTAATGCAGCACAACTATAACCGTGCTTTTCAAGCACTTCCGCCACATCTAAAGTAGCTGATTTTGTTCGAACAAAAATAATAGCCGCATCAAAATCTTCTGCTTCTAGAAAGCGAACGATAGCTTCGTTTTTACGCATACCTCTAACAAGCCAATAACTTTGGTCAATATCAGGGGCAGTTTGATTGGTACCTTTGATCTGAACTTCTTTAGGATTTTGCATAAATCGTTTAGTAATACGACGAATTGGTGCTGGCATTGTTGCCGAAAATAAAGCTGTTTGATGATCATCTGGAATCGTTGTCATAATGCTTTCAACATCATCAATAAAGCCCATTCTTAACATTTCATCTGCTTCATCAAGTACTAATCCCTTAAGATTAGAGAGATCTAAGGTTTTACGATTTAAGTGATCTAGCAAACGTCCTGGTGTACCAACTACAATTTGAGGACCTTGTTTTAAGGCTCGTAATTGAACGTCATAACGCTGTCCACCATATAAAGCGAGTACTTTTACCCCTTTCATATATTTTGAATATTCAGAGCAAGCATCAGCAACTTGTATAGCCAATTCCCGTGTAGGAGCTAATACTAAAAGTTGTGGTGCTTTTAAGTTTGCGTCAATATTCATTAAGAAAGGAATTGAAAATGCAGCGGTTTTGCCACTACCTGTCTGTGCCATACCCAATACATCATTACCCTCTAATAATAGAGGAATACATTCAGATTGGATTGGTGATGGTTTGCTAAAACCAAGATCATTTAATGCGTTAAGAATATCCTCGGATAAACCAAGATCAATAAAAGAAACTTCTTTTGTCATGTAAACTCGCTTATAAATTTTGAATATATAAACTTACTTATTTAGTAAAAATCCTGATAATTATTAACTAATATCATATAAGTTTTATCTTATTTTTTTAAACCAAATAAAGAAAGCAGATATAAATTTATGCCAGCTCACTAAATTGAAAATTTACAACTCACCCCAATAACTAACTGCCTATGTTAACTCAACAAATCGAATCTAAAAAATAAACTAAGGTTGATTGATATTGATATATCTAAGATAAAGCTAACCGCATTATCTAATGTTAAGAACATATTATTTGGCAAATCAGAACTACGCTATAACAATATTTTCACTTTTAAAACTGGCATGACCCTTGTTACTCTTCTTTTTCTTCAAGTAACTTCATTTCATAAAGTGCCTGTTGATGTTCAACATAGTTATAAATATTATTGGCTAAAGCATATTTAAATAACATTTTGGCACGTTCGTTGTCACCTTTACTTTGATAATATTTACCTAAGTAAAAGTAGGCTTCACAAAGGCGTTCGGCTAATTGTCGATTATTCTCTACACCTTGTTGAAGGTTCTGCATTAATTTAGTTTCGCTAATTTTACCTAAATAAAATGCAATAATATTGCCACTATAACTCGTTTTATCATTAATCAGATCATAACGTTTTTGTAGCTCAATTTTGGCGGCTTTATTATCATTTTCCTTTTCAATCAAATAAAGCCATAGAATCCTAATAGGTTCATTCATATCATATTGATAAAACCTTAATGCATCACGCTCTGCGGCTTGATAATGGCCTGTACGATACAACGTAATAGCACGATTTAAATACGCATAAGTATAAGCGGGATCAAGCTCTAATGTAGTATTAAACGACATTAAAGCTGTATCAAAATCGCCATCTCTTAATGCATAGGTTCCTAGAAAGTTGTAAATGTCAGGAACTTCAGGATTTAAGCTCAACAAATAGGAAAAATCGCTTTGAGCAAAGGCTTTAAAACCCAATGAATCATAGGCAATACCTCGCTCAAATATGAGTTGCATTCGCGTTCCAGTATCAAGGCCTTTTTGAGACAGCTGTTGGCTGAGCTGAGCAATTTTTAACTCATCATCATATGAAACTTGCTCAGGAACAGCTAACAAAGGTTGAGAATTAGAACAACCTGACAAAAGAATAACAGCTAGCAAAATGCAGCATACAGTTCTCAGGTTGAATAATCCCATTTTTATCCCCTAATGAATAATAATTTTATTCTGCTGTTGAAACAACGTCTGCTGTCGGTTCGACAGCATCTTTCATACTCAAACGGATTCTGCCTTGGCGGTCAATTTCTAGCACTTTAACATTCACTTCTTGACCAACTTTTAGATAATCAGCCACTTTTTCTACTCGATGATCGGCAATTTGAGATACATGAACAAGTCCCTCTTTACCACCAATAACCGATACAAAAGCACCAAAATCAACGATTCTTGTTACTTTACCTGTATAAATTTTACCAATTTCGACATCAGCAACTAAGTTAGTAATACGTGCCATGGCATCTTTGGCTTTATTACCATCTGAAGCGGCAATCTTAACGGTACCATCATCAGTGATTTCAATAGTTGTTCCTGTTTCTTCAGTTAAAGCCCGAATTGTTGCGCCACCTTTACCGATAATATCGCGAATTTTGTCAGGATTTACATTCATTGTATAAATACGTGGTGCAAACTCTGAAATTTCTTGGCGAGGCTTATTAATTGCTTGTTCCATTACACCTAAAATGTGTAAACGAGCACCTTTAGCTTGATTAAGTGCTACTTGCATAATTTCTTTGGTAATACCTTCAATTTTGATATCCATTTGCAATGCACTTACACCTTCGCGTGTACCTGCTACTTTAAAGTCCATATCACCAAGGTGGTCTTCGTCACCAAGAATATCTGATAATACGACAAACTGATCACCTTCTTTTACTAATCCCATTGCAATACCAGCAACAGATGATTTGATTGGTACCCCTGCATCCATAAGAGCAAGTGAAGCACCACAAACAGAAGCCATTGAAGATGAACCATTTGACTCAGTAATTTCAGACACTACTCGAACAGTATATGGAAATTCTTCACGGCTTGGCATTACAGCCGCAACACCTCGTTTAGCTAGGCGACCATGACCAATTTCTCGGCGTTTTGGTGAGCCAACCATGCCTGTTTCGCCAACAGAGTATGGAGGAAAATTGTAATGAAGTAAGAACCGTTCGGTATATTCACCAGTTAACTCATCAATGATTTGTGCGTCACGCTCTGTACCTAATGTTGCAGTAACTAGTGCCTGAGTTTCACCACGTGTAAACAGTGCACTACCATGAGTTCTTGGTAAGACATTAGTACGGATATCAAGTGCACGAATCATATCTTTTTCACGACCATCAATACGCGGTTCACCAGCAATAACACGCTTACGAACAATTTGACTTTCCAACTCAACAATAATATTAATCACTTCGTTTTCATCAAGCTCGTCATTTTGTTCTTTTAGTACAGCTAAAACTTCTTCTTTAATTAAATCGATTTGTGCATAACGTGCTTGTTTTTCAGTAATACGATAAGCTTCGCCCAAACGATCTTTAGCTAGTTCAACAATGGCGTTATATAGCTCTTCATTTTTAGCCGGTGCTACCCAATCCCATTTTTCACAATTGGCTTTTTCTACAAATTCGTTAATATTATCAATAACAACTTGTTGTTGTTCATGACCAAATACTACCGCTGCTAACATTTGATCTTCAGTGAGTAAGTCAGCTTCAGATTCAACCATTAATACTGCACTTTTTGTGCCCGCAACAACTAAATCTAGACGACTGGCTGCAAGCTCTTTTACTGATGGATTTAATACAAATTCATCATTAATAAAGCCAACACGTGCAGCACCAATAGGGCCGTGGAATGGAACACCAGATAAGCAAAGTGCAGCAGAAGCACCAATCATTGCAACTAGGTCAGGGCTCACCTCGGGATTAACAGAAACAACGGTTGCAATAATTTGGATTTCATTAACAAATCCTTCAGGAAATAATGGACGAAGCGGGCGGTCGATTAAACGTGCAATTAGAGTTTCACCTTCACTTGGACGACCTTCACGTTTAAAAAATCCACCAGGAATACGCCCTGCAGCATAGGTACGTTCTTGGTAATTAACTGTTAATGGGAAGAAGTCTTGACCTTCTTTTACTTTTTTATTTGCAACAACCGTGACAAATACAGCAGTATCATCCATATTAACCATAACAGCTGCGGTTGCTTGACGAGCCATAATACCAGTTTCTAAAGTCACGGTATGACGACCATATTGAAATTTTTGACATGTCGGATTAAACAAAATAGTGTCCTCTTGTTATTTGTTATGTTGAAGTTTGATATTTCGACAGGACGCAACATTACGCTACGCTTATTGATACTCTCTTCAACAATGTGGGGGTATATACAACAAAAAGATTATTTCACTGTCACGACTAATGACAAATCTATAAATTATAGAGCTCTCATTAGTCGCGCGAAACATGAGATATAACCTTTACTTTGTTGGCTTACATAAAATAATAATTTTTAACGCTCAATATTATATCAGAGCACCGATTTTTCACAACGAAAAAGAGGCCTAAGCCTCTTTTCAAGTAGATTGTCAATTAGCGACGTAAACCTAATTTTTTAATCAATTGGTTATAACGTTCAATATCTTTACGACGTAAATAATCTAATAATTTACGACGGCTAGACACCATACGTAATAGACCACGACGGCTATGGTGATCTTTTTTATGCTCAGAAAAATGACCTTGTAAATCATTAATACGTGCAGTTAAAAGAGCAACTTGAACCTCTGTTGAACCAGTGTCATTAGTGCCACGACCATATTCGGCAACGATTTTCGCTTTAGTTTCTACAGTTAGAGACATAATAAACCTCTTAAAATAAACATAAAAAATGGAATGACCGATCTCTAATTCAGACATTCCTCGGTATCCATATAGTGAATATATGAGTTACGTAATTATACTGAAATTTATAAAAATAGCAATTTGATTTATTTAGTTAGCAGCAGTATTTACTTAAGCTCGAAACCATACTCTTCTTGAATTAGTTTTTTTAGCGCCTCAATATAATTTTGAGCTGATAAGCTTAGTTGAGCCTTTTGTGATGTGATCCAGCCAATTAGGATTTTTTCTTCTACATCTAACGGTATTGATAAAATATCAGATCCGTTTAAGTCAGCACTTAAAACCCCTGTGCTAATGGTATAACCATTGAGTCCATGCAATAAGTTAAATAAGGTTGCTCTATCACTGACGTGTATACTCTTTTTATGATAAACCGTACTTAAAATTTCTTCGGAAAAATAAAATGAGTTATATTCGCCCTGCTCAAAAGAGAGATAAGGGTAATCCTCTAAATCATCTAAAGTTAATAACTTCATGGATGATAATGGATGATGAGTACTAATAAATACATGAGGATTAGCTTCAAAAAGTGGATTAAAGGTTAATCTATGTTCTTTCAGTAACCGTAAAATCACTTTTTGATTAAAATCATTCAAATACAAAATACCAACTTCACTACGTAAATTAGCTACATCGGTGATAATATCATATGTTTTTGTTTCCCTAAGCGTAAACTCATACTCATCTGTTTGATTTTTTTTAATTAAGTTAACAAAGGCATTAACCGCAAAAGCATAATGCTGAGTAGATATGCTGCATAACTGCTTAGAGGGTTCTTTTTTGGAGTAGTGCTGTTCCAATAGTTCAGCTTGATCTAAAACTTGTTTGGCATAACCTAAAAACTCAACACCATCAGGTGAAAGTGAAACTCCTTTAGAACTGCGAACAAAAATCTCAATACCAAATTCAGCTTCTAGATCTTTCACCGCTGTTGATAAGCTTGGCTGAGTAATATATAAATTCTTAGCGGCTTCATTTATTGAGCCAGAACGTGCTATTTCTATAATATAGCGTAATTGTTGAAGTTTCATAATATTGGGACGTGTTAACACAAACTATCTTATATAACACAAATATATACTAAATAATATTTAAGTGAAATAAATACTTGTTGCTATTTTATACTCAAACATATAGTTACCTGAAAGTTTTTGACAAAAATTTTAATATAAATGAATTATGAAAGGTAAAAATGAGAAGCAGTAAAATTGATAATAAAATTACTTTAGATATTTTAGGTAGAGAAAATGTAAATTACTTAACTTATAAGTAATTAAAAAAAGTTTTCGTAAATTAATTTTATACTCATAAGGGTCGAAACTGTAATTAACATTGGTCGAATTAATTTACGACCTTTGGCGATGACCATTTTAGCACCAAGCCTCGCTCCTATAAATTGACCAACTAACATAACCAATCCAATTGACCAGATTACTTCTCCCCCTATAATAAAAAACAGCAAGCCGGCCAAATTTGAGGTGAAGTTTAGTACTTTGGTATGTGCAGTCGCTTTGGTTAAATTAAAACCAGCTAACGTGATATAAGCTAACGCATAAAATGAACCAGCACCAGGGCCAAAAAATCCATCATAAAAACCTATACCAAAGGCAGGAATTAATGCGAATTGAATAAGTGAAAGGCGACTGTTACGGTCGTTTTCTCCAATAGTTGGAGAAAGTAGAAAATAGAGCCCAACGCTAATAGTTAAAATTGGTAATAATAATTTTAAAAAATCAGCTTGGATACGCATCACAGATAATGTTCCAATTGCTGAACCAACAAAAGCAAAAACGATTGCCCATTTTTGTTGTTTCAAATCCACCATATGCTGCCGGATAAAATATAGGCTAGCAGAAAACGAACCACCGCAACTTTGCAATTTATTGGTTGCCAATGCACTAGCTGGTGGCAGTCCAACAGCAAGTAATGCAGGGACAGTTAATAAACCACCTCCGCCAGCAATAGAATCAATAAAACCGGCCAAAGCAGCAATCAGAAAAAGTAAAATAAGCAGATCATAACTCATAATTTATTTACATCACCACATTGAGCCCGATAACGAAGGTAATGATCCATTAGCACAATAGCAACCATTGCTTCAGCAATTGGTACAGCTCGAATGCCAACACATGGATCATGTCGACCATGTGTAGATACTTCAACGCTTTCACCCAAAATATTAACTGATTTACCTGGAATTTCTATACTAGGCGTGGGTTTAAGTGCTATGCTGGCTGATATGGTTTGTCCTGAACTAATACCACCTAAAATCCCACCGGCATGATTAGATAAAAAGCCTTTAGGTGTTATTTCATCACGATTTTCGCTACCACGTTTATTCACAACAGCAAAACCATCGCCAATTTCTACACCTTTCACGGCATTAATACTCATTAGTGCATGCGCAAGATCAGCATCTAGTTTATCAAATACAGGTTCGCCAAGTCCTACTGGAATATTTTCAGCAACAATGCAAACTTTCGCACCTATTGAGTCACCCTCTTTTTTTAATGACCGAAGCAGCTGTTCAAGTGCATCTAATTTACTCTCATCTGCGCAAAAAAATGGATTGTGTTCAACTTGTTGCCAGTCTTTCAATTCACATTTTACATCACCCATCTGAGCCAAATAACCACGAATAGTAATGCCAAGCTTTTCTTGTAGATATTTTTTTGCAATAGCGCCGGCAGCAACTCTCATAGCCGTTTCACGAGCAGAGGAGCGACCGCCACCGCGATAATCGCGTATGCCATATTTATTTTGATAAGTGTAATCTGCATGGCTTGGTCTGAAGATATCTTTAATTTTACTATAATCTTGAGAACGTTGATCGGTATTTTCAATAAGTAAACCAATACTCGTTCCAGTTGTAACACCTTCAAATACGCCTGACAAAATTTTGACTTGATCTGCTTCTCGGCGTTGAGTTGTATAACGAGATGAGCCAGGTCTACGACGATCAAGATCATTTTGCATGTCTGATTCTGTTAACGCAAGTCCAGGAGGAACACCATCGACAACACACCCTAATGCCACACCGTGCGATTCACCGAATGTGGTTACTTTGAATAATTTTCCGATTGAGTTTCCAGCCATAATAAATTTATTCCAATGATTAATAACAGTTTATTTAAAACAGTAATGATATTGAATCAGTTCTTCACGTGTGATAGAAAATACACCCAACCCACCACGTTCAAATTCTATCCAATTAAAAGGGACATCGGGATATTGTTGTTGTAAGCTAACCCAACTATTGCCGACTTCACAAACTAATACACCTGCTGGTGTTAAATAATTTATCGCATCTCGTAAAATTTTTTTTACCAGATCTAAACCATCAAAGCCCGCTTCTAATGCTAATTTAGGTTCATATAAAAACTCATCTGGCAAATCACTCATATCTTCACTATCAACATAAGGCGGATTAGTGACAATCAGATCGTATTGTTTTTCAGGCACATCATCAAATAGATCTGACAAAATAGGAGTAACTTGAAAATCCATTTCGTGCATCTCAATATTTGTTTGGGCGATATCTAATGCTTCTAATGAAATATCAGTTATATCAACTTGAGCATCAGCAAACTCATAAGCGCAAGCAATCCCTATACAGCCACTACCAGTACATAGATCTAGAATATTTTTAGGTTCAGTTAATATTATTTGCTCAAAATGGTTATCAATTAGTTCACCAATAGGAGAACGAGGAATTAATACACGCTCATCCACATAAAAAGCATGTCCACAAAACCAAGCTTGGTTAGTTAAATAAGGGGTTGGTACACGATCTTTTATTCGCTTTTGAATAATGTCAATAATTTGATTTTTTTCATCATTAGTTAGATTAGCGGAATAAAATTCTTCAGGAATAAACAACGATAATCCTAACGTTGTTAAAATTAATTGTTTAGACTCATCAATAGGATTATCTGTACCATGACCTAAAAAGACATCTGATAGACTAAGTTGTGATGCTGTCCAACGTATAAAGTCTTGAACTGTGCGTAAGTTTTCCATAATAACTCCAAATGATTTAGGAGAGGAAGGTATTGTTTGTCATTTTAAATAACAACTATAAACTACGAACTATTAAAATAATCTAGATAGCTAGTTTTATAGCGTTATGAACTAATGATTCCATCTTTTAATGACTCAATATGGCGGTGAGGAAGGGATTCGAACCCTTGATACGTTGCCGTATACACACTTTCCAGGCGTGCTCCTTCAACCACTCGGACACCTCACCTCATTAGAACCCGCTTTTCAAAAGCAGGTTGCATACTATAATGATCACCAACTAATTAATCAAGCTTTTTAATTCATACAAACAATAAAACCAAATGTTGCCAAAACAGCTAACACAGCAATAGTTGTGATTAAAGCATATTTTAAATTTGAATCCATTATGTTATCTCCAATTATTTATTAGCTTTCTCGATTGGTAAATCAAACGTAATAACCTCTTTAATAGAGTTATTGCCTTTGATTTTGGGATACTTAGGTGCAAAATCAAGAAGTATCTCGATAGATTCATCTAAGTAAGGATCAGGTTTTTTATAATTTTTTGGTAAATCATCTAATTTAGTAATTGATGGTAAACCTACCTTATTTAAACGTGCATTAGTTCTTTTTAAATCACGTTCCTCATTATTTTTTTGTTCTACTTCTCGTTTTTTCTTATTAAGTGAAACAATATATTGACGATCTTTTTTATCATTAAATCGTTTGATATCTTCATCAATATACATAAATTCAGGATTATGTGAAATTCTGGCTAAATGTTGTGATTCTAAATCAGGCAACAATGGCTTAATATTGGCAAGAGTCAAATAATCAGCTGATGGTATTTTATCCCACGGTAGTGCGTTATCTAAAAAACGTTCTCCCGTTTCATCAACATACTTAACTTTATTCATTTCAATATCTGGCTCAACGCCTTTTAATTGTGTGCTACCGCCATTGATACGATAAAACTTCTGAATAGTATATTGAGCCCCTCCAAGTTCAGGCCAACTTGGATGTAGTCTTGCATCAACTGGATAAGAGATGTTACGAGAAGTTTGGACGGTTCCCTTACCATAAGTGGTTTCACCAACTATTAATGCTCGCCCATAATCTTGCATAGCCGCAGAAAATATTTCTGATGCTGATGCACTATAACGATTAATCATAACAACAAGTGGCCCGGTGTATTCGATACCTTTATTCTTATCATTGTAAGTGATGACTTTTTGTAAATTATCACGTACTTGAACAACTGGTCCAGTATCAATGAATAAGCCAGTTAAATTGATAACTTCGGTTAACGAACCACCGCCATTATCACGTAAATCAATAACTAAACCTTGCAAATTTTCTTTATTTGCTTTTGATAAGAGTCCTTCAACTTTTTCCGTTAATCCCATATAGAAACTTGGTATTTCAATAACGCCAACTTTACCACGTGGATTATCGATAATATTTAATTTCGCTTCTCTATCTTCAAAATGAATCTTATCACGAGTGAGCTCAATTACTTTTGCCTTACTATTATTACCAGCAGGTAAAATTTCCAATCTTACAACAGTACCTTTAGGTCCACGAATTTTATCGACAATATCATCCAAGCGCCACCCAATAACATCTTCAATCGCTGAATTACTTTGACCTACTCCAATAATCCTATCCCCGATGGTAAGTAACTTACTCTTTTCAGCAGGTCCGCCTGTTACAAAAGACATAATCACCGTATAGTCATCTTGCTGGCTTAATGTTGCACCGATACCTTCAAATGATAAACTCATTTCGGAATCAAAATCTCGTTTTTTACGTGGTGCCAAATAACTAGTGTGAGGATCAATTTCTCTGGCAAATGCATTCATAAATACTTGAAAGGCATCTTCATTATTTGATTGCATTATCGTTTTTAAAACGCGATTGTAACGTTTACTTAAAACTTTACGGATCTCTTTTTCATTTTTTCCCGATAAGGATAAACTCAATTCATCATATTTAACACGCTTATCCCAATAAACATTAAGTTCGTTTTCTGATGTCGGCCAAGCAATTTCTTCACGATTAAAATCAATTTCATCATTGGCAGAAAAATCCATAGGCCGTTGTAAAACCTCAAGAGCATATTGATAACGGTCATAACGTTTTTTCAAAAAAAGATTGTAAATATCATAAGCCGTCTTTAAATTACCATCGATTAATTCTTGACCTAAAGACTCTTGTCTATTTCGAAAACCATCAACATCACTTTGAATAAAAATGGATTTACTACCATCCAATAATTTGAAATAGCGATCAAAAATCTGAGCTGAAAAAGCACCATCCAAGGAAAAATTACGATAATGTGATTGAGTAAAAAAATTCGTTACACGCTTAGCAACAACTTGGTGGATATCATCTTGCTTTAGAACTGGTATTTGTTCATTAGCTTGCGGTTTTGCCTGAACATTTTGGCTAAAAATACCCAAAATAAGGCTAAGTGTAATAATACCATTGAGTAATTTATTCATTCAAACTCTCTACTTATTGATAATATGTTCAGGTTTGACCGTTAACTCCATACCTGCACCAACCTTTACCTTAATATGCTCTTTTTCAATATTAATGACTTGTACTTTTATAGGTTTATTACCTACTATAACTTTAACAAAATCACCAATTTTTAAAGCTTTAGCTTTTTTAGGAAGCATCCGAGTAGCTTTACGTTTTTCTTTTTCACGTTCTTTAAAACGCTCTTTAGCTTTTTCTTTGCTCTCTTTCAACTGTTGTAGCGCATGATCTATCTGTTCTTGGCTAATAACCTCAGTAGGATTACCATCTAAATCAACACGATTGGCTCCTTCTTTTATACTATATAAGTAACGCCAACTCATTGTGTATGAGCGCAGTGCGGCACGGAGTTTAGTTTTACTAAGTTCGTCATTACCATCTAAACGAGAAATAATATCTTGAAAAATTCCAATCTTTAATGGCTTTGCCTCACCTTCAAGGGTAAAACAATTTGGGAATTGTTGAGCTAAATAAGCAATAATCTCTTTACTATTTGTTAATTGAAACTGTTTTTCCATTGGTTATTCCATAGCAACTAAATTTTACTAGCGTTAAAGTATATCGCAGCTTATATAATAACACTAACTATCTTTTTCGGTTTATTAATAAATTGTTATAAAATCTTTAATATCTGTATGTATTTGGCATAAAAGCCAAACAGCTTATTCATTAGTTGATAGCTAATTAAATGCTACCACTCAAAATCGATTAAAATAAATACTAAAACAAATTAAACTATCAAATTTTCTCTTGTATTGGGTAGAAAAGAATAACATAGATACTTATGGTTATAAACTAAGATAAATTAAAAAATGGAAATAAAATTTAGTGAATGGTATAGAAAAGAAAATCTGATTACATTAAAAAAGTACAGCACTAACGAATTAAATTTTTTAATTATACCTTCAGTTGCCCTATCTTGAACGTTATAAAACATATGCTATTATCAATTCACATTTCATATCAACTACAAATTAACACAATAGGCAACTATATCATGAAAAATATTAAAAAATTTCTGCTCATCCTTTGTTCTATACTTGCTTTATCAGCATGTACACAAAAAAATCTTGTTGAGCAAGGCACACCGCTTAATAACGCAAAAGTAAGCAAAATTGTTGAAGGGTCATCAACTGAAGCTCAGATTTTGTCCCTATTTGGTGAGCCAACAACAAAAACCGCTATCAATAGCAACGAAACACAGTGGACATATCAATACACTAAAAAGAGCTCAACAAGTCATATGTTAATTGGCGAAACGCAATACAATATTATTGAAGGAAAGCTTGATATTATTATGTCTAAAGGGGTAGTAACATGGTTCAATTATGATGAAAACCAACGACAGAAAAAATGGTAATAAATTATCTTGTTTTATAGCACATCAACAAGATGTGCTAAGAATTTGTTATTTCAATCCTATGGAATTACATTACTTTACTCATGTTTAAATTTCAGTCATCTATTTCCTAAAGAAAAGACATCTCTGGACAATATTGCGCTTTAGGTTATACTCATTAACGAAATTAACCAGACAATCGCTGCTTTGTTGTTTTTATAAAGAAATAAACAAAGGGGAGGAAAGTCCGGGCTCCATAGGGCAGAGTGCCAGGTAACGCCTGGGGGATTTTTGCGAGAGTGAAAATTCACGACAAGTGCAACAGAGAGAAAACCGCCGATGGCTTATTTTATAAGATCAGGTAAGGGTGAAAGGGTGTGGTAAGAGCACACCGCGCAACTGGTAACAGTTGTGGCACGGTAAACTCCACTCGGAGCAAGGTCAAATAGGGATTCATTGGCGTGGCCCGCGTTGAATCCGGGTAGACTGCTTGAGCTAATGCGTGAGTATTAGCCTAGAGGAATGATTGTCCACGACAGAACCCGGCTTATCGGTTAATTTCACTTTCTACTTCTTGTTATCGTTTAATCCAATTTTAGATTGCTTTTTATTGCTTAAAGAGCGCTTAACAGCGAGAAAAATTGAAAAAATTAACCCTAACACCAACAACAAAACAGGTATTAGCATTAATAAAGACATGATCTGCTTTTCATACTCTTTGAAAACTGGTGATAATCCAAATAGGTAACCTAATGTTACAATCAAGAAAATCCATAATGTAGCACTGATTATATTATAAATATGGAATTTTCGACTGTGTAGTCCTGATAATCCAGCCATCATCGGTAATAATGTACGTACAAAAGCAATAAATCTCCCAATAAATAGCGCTTGTAATCCGTACTTATGGAATAATACTTCAGATTTATGATGATATTTTTCAGGTATATGTGCCATCCAACCTTGGACAAGCTTAGTATTACCAAGCCAAAGTCCTTGAGCATAACCTAACCAAGTACCTAAAGCAGCGCCAGCAATTAAAACAAAATTAATTAAACCAAAATGGAATACATTTTGGCTAATTAACACACCAGTTAAGAATAATAGACTGTCTCCAGGTAAAAAAGCCGCTGGTAAAACGCCATTTTCTAAAAGAATAATGACAAACAACATCCCATATAGTGTCCATAGCACATTAGGGTTTGAAAGCGTTGCAATGTCCAAATTAACAAACGCATGATAAAGTGTAATTATTGTTTCCATCTATTTTTAAATCCCATTGATGTATTATTATTAGTGGTTAATGGTACCACCAACGGTTAAATTATCCACTTTTAAAGTGGGTTGCCCAACCCCAACAGGTACGCTCTGCCCTGCTTTACCACAAACACCTACACCAGAATCTAATGCTAAATCATTACCTACCATAGATATTTGCTGCATAGTTTCTATACCTGAACCGATTAATGTGGCACCTTTAACTGGAGTTGTTATTTTTCCCTTTTCAATTAAGTAAGCTTCTGAAGTTGAAAACACAAACTTACCAGAGGTGATATCTACTTGTCCACCAGCAAAATTAGGTGCATAAAGACCATAATCGACGCTACTAATGATATCGTCAAAAGAAGAATTTCCTGCCAACATATAGGTATTGGTCATTCTTGGCATAGGTAAGTATGCATATCCTTCACGACGACCATTACCAGTTGAACATGTATTCATCAATTTTGCGTTAATCTTATCAAACATATAGCCTTTTAAAATACCATTTTCAATAAGCACTGTTTTTTGGCTTGGAGTACCTTCGTCATCAATAGATAGTGAGCCTCGACGGTTTTCAATTGTACCATCATCAACAATAGTGCAAACTTCTGAGGTGACTTGTTCACCAATTTTCCCAGAAAAAACTGAACTATTTTTACGATTGAAATCGCCTTCTAAGCCATGGCCTACAGCCTCATGTAACAAAACGCCAGGCCAACCAGCACCTAAAACAACAGGCATTGTTCCTGCTGGCGCAGCTTTAGCAGAAAGAGAAACGAATGCTTGACGCACGGCTTCTCGGGCATAGCTGTCAGCATAACTTTCTGATGTTTTTGGGTTGATTGTTAAAAAATATTCATACCCAAATCGACCACCGCCACCACTACTTCCTCGCTCACGTCTACCCTCTTTTTCAACCAAAACTGAAACGGATAAACGCACCAAAGGACGAATGTCAGCTTTTAATGTACCATCAGTTGCTGCTATTAAAATATCTTCATAACTTCCAGTCAAACTGGCTGAAACTTCAATAACTCTAGGATCGATTGAGCGTGCTAAGTGGTCAATTTGTTGCAACAATTCAATTTTCTGTTCTTTAGAAAAAGAATTGATCGGGTTGATTGACGAGTATATAGATACTGTTTGAGCAGATTTAAATGGCGTCACTTTGATAGGTGTTTGTATTTTAGTGATTGAATTCGCTGCAAATATGCTTTGTTCTAACCGCGCTAATGAAAGCTGATCAGTATAAGCAAACCCTGTTTTTTCGCCAACAACGGCTCTAACACCAACTCCTTGGTCACGATGAAATGAGGCATTTTTTATAATACCATCTTCAAGTAACCAGTTTTCATAATAACCAGATAGAAAATACAAATCACCAAAATCAATTTCCCTTGAGCTCAACATATCAAGCAAATGCGAAAGATCTTGTTGGTTTAGATTATTTGGGTTGAGTAGTCGTTCACTCACTTGAGTTACTATCATAAATTCCTTAAATTCTAATTGTGAATGAAAGTACTTTGATAATCGATTATAACTAGTTGATCATAACGATTATTTAACTTTCATCATTTTTATACTGAAACGTATAGTTACCTGAAACTTTTTTACAAGATATTGCTTCTACATTAATACAACATCATATTGTTCTTGAATATAAAGTGGTTCAACTTTTACTTCAACACGTTTACCCACAAACACCTCAACTTCAGCTAAAGCATGGGACTCATCATTAGTTAAAGCATTAGCCACAGCAGCCGAGGCATAAACCAAAAAGTATTCTGAATGATGCGCTTTATAAACACGAACTATATCACGTAATATTTCGTTGCAAACTGTTTCTACCGATTTGACCATACCACGACCTTTACATGCTGGACATTCTTCACACAGAATATGCCCTATACTTTCACGTGTTCGCTTGCGAGTCATTTCGACTAATCCTAAACTCGAAAATAAATTAACAGTTGTTCTAGCTCTATCTTTAGATAAAGAATCATGCAGCGATTGTAACACCCGTTCACGATGCAAATCTTCTTGCATATCAATAAAATCAATAATAATAATGCCCCCCAAATTACGCAAACGTAATTGGCGGGCAATTGCTATTGTTGCCTCAATATTAGTATTAAAAATCGTTTCTTCTAAATTTCGATGACCTACAAATGCACCAGTATTGATATCAATAGTAGTCATGGCTTCGGTTTGATCAATAATTAAATACCCACCAGACTTTAATTTCACTTTACGATCTAATGCTCTTTGAATCTCATTTTCGGTATCATAAAGATCGAAAATAGGAATATTACCACGATAAAGAGATAGTTTATTGGTTACTTCAGGCATAAATTCTTTTGTAAATTCAACCAATAAATCATAAGTTAATTTTGAATCTACTAAAATTCGTTCAATTGGATCACCAACAAAATCGCGCAATACTCGTTGGGATAATGCCAATTCCCCATAAACTAGATTCTTACTTACTGGGCGAGCCATGCGTTCTTGAATTTTAGTCCAAAGTCGTTTTAAAAAATTGGCATCTTGTTCTAACTCATGCGCACTTGCACCTTCTGCGGCTGTTCTAACAATAAAACCAGCTTCTGTTGTCACATATTGCTCAACAATATTTTTTAACCTTTCACGTTCTTGTTCACTTTCTATGCGTTGTGATGTGGCAACATGCGCAGAATTTGATCCAGGCATTAATACCAAATAACGTGATGGCAAAGTAATATCGGTTGTAAGCCTAGCTCCTTTAGTTCCCAATGGATCTTTAACCACTTGTACCATTAAGTCCTGTCCTTGGCGAACAAGTTCAGAGATATCTTTTACTTGAAATTGTTCTTGCTCTGTATCTGATACGCACTCAGTATGAGGCATAATATCTGATGCATGCAAAAAGGCAGCTTTATCAAGACCAATATCTACAAAAGCGGCTTGCATGCCAGGCAAAATACGAATGATCTTACCTTTATAAATATTTCCAACAATACCGCGTCTAGACTCACGATCAACATGGATTTCTTGCAATACACCATCTTCGATATAAGCAACTCGAGTTTCAGATGGCGTTACATTCATTAATAATTCAACAGACATAGATTTCCTTTTAATTGATAGCAAAGCTTCGTCTTATTAGTCGTAAAAATAAATAGATACCAATCCATAATAGACTATCTATACAGCTTGATATAAAAATCAATGGCGATATTGTTATAGTATGATAAATACAGACTTGAAATAAAAATACCAGTAAATTATAACATATCGATATCCCAAAGATGATAAACGACTGTTGCCATAACGCTAAATTACGTATCAATTGGAATTTAAAAACAAATAAATAAGCAATAAATGAATAAATAAAGGCATGGATTCCTAAAATAGAACCAGTACATAGATCCATTATAGTTCCAAAAACAAATGCAGTACCAATCCCAACTCGATGAGGAAGCGCTATCAACCAATAAGCAAAAATTAAGATCAGTATATGTGGTTTAAATATACTATATGATGGAGACCACGGAATGATTTGTAAACATAAGCCTATTAATAGCGTTATCCAAATAATTATTATTCGATTACGACCCCTCATGTTTTACTCCTTGATTTCCCCACAATAACAATAAATAACGTAAACGCTTCAAATCCGCTGTTGGTGTTGCTGAAATAATTGGGGTTGAATCTGTAATATCAAGTTTTACTGAACTAACTACGGCTACCGGATATCCTTCAGGAAAACGGCCATCAAGCCCTGAAGTAACTAAAACATCGCCGACTTTTACATCAACGTTATTAGGCATAAATTCTAATGTTAAGTCATTACTACACCCGTTTCCCACAGCAACCATACCAATGTCGTTTCTTAATACTTGTACGGGTATCGCATGTTGATAATCGCACAATAAAATTGCACGACTAGTAGATTGGGCTGTTTCATAAATTTGCCCTACAATCCCTTTTTCATCAACAACAGGTTGCCCAACATAAACACCATCTTGTTTACCTTTATTTACAACAAATTGATAGATATAAGGATCAGTGTCTATAAGCAATACTTGTGCAGCCATCTTTTGTTCATCATGCCTTAAAGGTGAACCTAACAATTCGCGAAGTCTATCATTTTCATGTTTTAAATGCTCAAGTAACAATAGATCGTTTTTTTGTTGTAATAAATCTGCATGCAAATTTGCATTTTCATTTATTAATGTTTCTCGTGTTTTGGACATCTCGTAGAGAGAATCAAACGACGACTTTGGTGCATTTGAAACATAATATAGAGGAGAAATAAGGGTATCTAAATAATAACGAATTTCTTTAAATGGACGATAATTGATATCTAATACAATTAGAACCAAGGCTAACGCCAGAGAAGTAAATAATTGTACACTAAGAGGGGAGCGTTTAGAAAAAAGTAATTTCATTGCCGGCACTTACCTGTTTAAAGCTCAAGATCTAATTATTTCAAAATATGACTCCGCCGACACGATTGTCGGCGGGGAAAATGTGAGATTCATGCTTAGTTATTGTTTTATCAACATAAAAATAATTAACAATAACTTATTAATTACTCTTCACTAAATAGATCACCACCATGCATATCAACCATATCTAGCGCCTTGCCGCCACCTCTGGCAACGCACGTTAATGGATCTTCAGCCACTACTACATGAATACCTGTTTCAGCCGATAATAACTTATCAATATTACGTAATAGAGCACCACCACCGGTTAAAACCATACCATGTTCTGAAATATCAGAAGCAAGCTCAGGAGGGCACTGCTCTAATGCAACTTTTACCGCACTAACAATACCGCTTAATGGCTCTTGTAATGCTTCTAAAATTTCATTAGAGTTTAAGGTAAAGCTACGCGGCACACCTTCAGCAAGATTGCGCCCACGCACTTCAATTTCAAGAACTTCATCGCCAGGATAAGCACTGCCAATAAAATGTTTGATTTTTTCGGCAGTTGCCTCGCCAATTAAAGCACCATAATTGCGACGAACGTAGTTAATAATCGCTTCATCAAATCGGTCACCACCAATACGAGCAGATGCAGAATAAACAACACCATTTAGCGAAATGACAGCCACTTCGGTAGTTCCACCACCAATATCAACAACCATTGAACCAGTAGGCGCAGATACAGGTAAATCAGCACCAATAGCAGCTGCCATTGGTTCTTCAATTAAATACACTTCACGAGCCCCTGCGCCTAAGGCTGACTCTCGGATAGCTCTGCGTTCAACTTGCGTAGCACCTACAGGAACACAAACAAGTACGCGAGGACTTGGTCTTAAAAAACTATGGCTATGAACTTGACGGATAAAGTGCTGTAACATTTTTTCAGTAACAGAAAAATCAGCAATAACGCCATCTTTCATCGGTCTAATGGCTGCTATATTACCTGGTGTTCGCCCTAACATTAGTTTCGCAGCATGCCCAACAGCAGCAACACTTTTTGGAGTACCTGTGCGGTGATCTTGGCGAATCGCTACAACAGAAGGTTCGTTTAATACTATACCTTGCCCTTTTACATAAATAAGTGTATTCGCTGTACCTAAATCGATTGATAAATCATTTGAAAACAAGCCACGAACTTTTTTGAACATAATAAAAACTCTTCCTAGAATTAATCTTGTTTAAGTATATTTCAGTATTAAAAACCACCATGGAATCAAAAAATAAATATTTCAAATTTATCAAGGCTAAATGGAGTATTATTTAATCCTTTCAAACCATAGCAAATCTCAATAGTAATTAACGGTCGATATTGTATCGCAATTATAAAATAATACCTAGAAAATAGTATAACAAGTGATTGTAAAGGAGATATATAATGACAAAATCTGTTTTACAGTGTATTCTTCAGCGTTAATGTTGAGTTACAACTTTATTACCGACTAAAAAACAGCTTTAGTCGATAATAAGGATGCATTTAAATAATTGTTACTTATATCAAATAAACACGGTGTAATTCATGGATATACGCAAAATTAAAAAGTTAATTGAATTAGTTGAAGAGTCAGGTATTTCAGAGCTTGAAATTTCTGAAGGTGAGGAATCAGTTCGAATTAGTCGAGCAGCTCCTACTACAAACTATTCTGCGCCAGTACAAAATATTCAAATTCCTCAACCAGCTCCTGTTGTAGTTGCTCCAACCGTTCAAACAGAAGTTGTAACTGATAATGTGGTAACTGATGGTACAACAATTAAATCCCCAATGGTTGGAACTTTTTATCGTACACCTAGCCCAGAATCAAAAGCTTTTGTTGAAATTGGCCAAACAGTAAATGTTGGCGATGTGCTTTGCATCGTTGAAGCGATGAAAATGATGAACCAAATTGAGTCAGAAAAAGCTGGTACAATAAAAGCCATATTGGTTGAAAATGGTCAACCAGTTGAATTTGATCAGCCACTATTCATTATTGAATAATCTGAATTTATTATTGACAATACGATTAAGAGATTGAATATGCTTGATAAAATTCTTATTGCGAATCGTGGAGAAATAGCTCTACGTATCTTACGAGCATGTAAAGAACTTGGAATAAAAACTGTCGCCGTTCATTCTACGGCAGATAAAGATTTAAAACATGTATTACTTGCAGACGAAACCGTCTGTATTGGCTCAGCAGCTTCGGTAAAAAGTTACCTTAACGTTCCTGCATTAATTTCAGCTGCGGAAGTAACTGGAGCAGCTGCTATTCATCCAGGTTATGGTTTCTTATCTGAAAATGCAGATTTTGCTGAACAAGTTGAGCGATCTGGATTTATTTTTGTTGGTCCTAAACCGGATACTATTCGCCTTATGGGTGATAAAGTATCAGCAATTCACGCCATGAAAAAAGCAGGTGTTCCTTGTGTACCTGGTTCAGATGGCCCTCTAAGTAGTGATATTGAAATTAATAAACAAATTGCCAAGCAAATTGGCTATCCTGTTATTATTAAAGCTTCTGGTGGCGGTGGCGGACGAGGCATGCGTATTGTTCGTGAAGAAAATGATCTTGAACAATCTATCAAAATGACCAAGTTAGAGGCCAAAACTGCTTTCAATAATGATATGGTTTACATGGAAAAATTCCTTGAAAATCCACGTCATATTGAAATTCAGGTACTTTCTGATGGTCAAGGAAATGCTGTGTATTTGGGTGAACGAGACTGCTCAATGCAAAGACGACATCAGAAAGTTGTTGAAGAGGCACCAGCTATTGGTATTACGCCAAAAATGCGCAAATTCATCGGTGAACGTTGCGTTAATGCATGTATCGAGATTGGCTACCGAGGAGCTGGCACATTCGAATTTTTATTTGAAAATGGCGAGTTTTATTTCATTGAAATGAATACCCGTATTCAAGTAGAACATCCTGTTACTGAAATGATAACCGGTGTTGATCTAATTAGGGAACAAATTTTAATTGCAGCCGGCAAACCACTTTCAATTAAACAAAGTGATATTGAAATTAAAGGTCATGCGATTGAATGTAGAATTAATGCTGAAGATCCCAAATCGTTTATGCCATCACCAGGGAAAATCACTCGCTTCCATGCACCAGGTGGCTTTGGCATTCGTTGGGAATCACATATTTATGCTGGTTATAGTGTCCCACCTTACTATGACTCAATGATTGGTAAATTAATTGCTTATGGTGAAACACGTGAGGTTGCTATAGCACGTATGAAAAATGCGTTAGCCGAACTGGTTATTGATGGGATCAAAACCAATATTGATCTTCATATTGATATTATGAACGATAAGGGCTTCCAAAAAGGTGGCACAAATATCCATTATTTAGAAAAGAAATTAGGTATTTATGAATAACAAAATAATCCCTATTTATTAGGGATTATTGCTTTATAGTATCAATAAGGTATGGGTAGAAACAAATGAAAAAATGGAAACGAAGTGCTGAAGAAATTTTAACTATGGGACCAGTGGTTCCGGTTATCGTTATTGAACGAATTGAGGATGCTGTACCACTAGCTAAAGCTCTTATTGCTGGTGGAGTGAAGGTACTAGAAGTAACGTTAAGAACAGCTTGTGCGATTGAAGCAATTAAGAAAATCAGCAAAGAAGTTCCTGAAGCAATTGTAGGAGCAGGAACAGTAACTAGTGTTGAACAACTAAAACAAGTTACTGAAGCTGGTGTAGAGTTTGTTATTACACCAGGAATTACCGATGCTATTTTAGAAGCTGCAGTTGCAGGCCCTATTCCTGTTATTCCTGGTATTGCAACTATTTCTGAATTATTAAAAGCCCAAGAATATGGTTTAACGGCATTAAAATTCTTCCCAGCTGAAATCAATGGCGGAGTTGCTGCATTAAAGGCATTTTCTGGTCCTTGCGGATACATGAAGTTTTGCCCTACAGGCGGTGTGAATCCTAAAAACTACCGTGATTATTTGGCACTTAATAATGTACTATGTGTTGGTGGAACTTGGTTTATTCCAACGGATGCCATAGCAAAAGGTGATTTTACTAAAATCACTGAGATGGCTAAGGAAGCTGTTGCTGGTGCACAGTAGCTAATTATTATTCCGCCGATACAATACGGCGGAATAATAATTACTATTTCCTAGCTTTAATTAACTTCTCAATCCTAGTCCACTATCAATCAGTCGCCATGCAATTACATAAAGTACAGTTACAAATAAAATAAGCATTGAAAATGTGATCCATAATGGCACATCTGACACTCCCAAAAATCCATAACGAAAACCATTAATCATATAAACAATGGGATTAATTTTCGATACCCATTGCCAAAATGTTGGTAGCATTGTAATTGAATAAAAAACACCGCCTAGATAAGTTAATGGTGTTAACACAAATGTTGGAATAATGCTTATATCATCAAACGTCTTGGCAAATACTGCATTGAGTAGACCAGCTAATGAAAATAAAATTGAGGTCAATAGCAATGTAAAAATAACAAACAACCAAGAATGTACATCGAAGCGAACAAAGAATAGCGATACAACAGTAACCAAAATACCCGTTAAAATACCGCGCATCACACCACCACCGACATATCCTAGAATAAGAATATTTGTTGGTACTGGTGCCACCAATATTTCTTCAATGTTACGTTGAAATTTAGCACTAAAAAAGGATGAACAAACATTGGTATAGGAATTAGTAATTACTGACATCATTATTAAGCCTGGAACAATAAATTCCATATAGCTAAAACCGCCCATGTCGCCAACACGAGAGCCAATTAAATTACCAAAGATAATAAAATAAAGAGACATGGTAATAACAGGTGGAATTAAGGTTTGAATCCAAATTCTTAAAAATCGGGTCACTTCTTTACGCCAAATACTTTTTAAGGCAATCCAATATAAATTATTCATTAATGCCACCTTTTTGTTTAGTATCACTATGCAACAGCTCAACAAATAACTCTTCTAATCGATTCGCTTTATTTCGTACGCTGATAACTTTAATATTTTGTTTATTTAATTGTTCAAATAATTGATTTAATCCATTTTGTTTATCTACTTTCACTTCCAACATCCCAGGCTCAACATCGAAATAATTATAGCCATTTAACTCAATCGGCTTAGGCGTTGCCACATAATCAATAACAATTGTTTCAGATTGGCTTTTCGCCAATAGCTCACGCATTGATGAGTTTGCTATCAATTTGCCGCTCTGAATAATACCAATATTTCTACAGAGCATTTCTGCCTCTTCTAAATAATGTGTAGTTAAAATAATTGTGATACCTTGACGATTGATTTCACGTAAAAAATCCCACATAGAACGGCGTAATTCAATATCAACGCCTGCAGTCGGCTCATCAAGAATTAATAATTTAGGTTCATGCACGAGAGCTCTGGCTATCATTAATCGCCTTTTCATTCCACCTGATAGCATGTTAGCTCGACTATGACGTTTATCCCACAAATCTAAAACTCGCAAATATTTTTCGGCTCGCTCTAATGCGATTTTTCGGGGCAATCCATAATAACCACCTTGATTAGTGACTATTTGTAACACTTCTTCAAATTGGTTAAAATTGAATTCTTGCGGTACAATCCCTAATTGTCTTTTAGCATTTACAATATCGGTATCTAAGTCGTAACCAAAGATTTTTACTTGCCCGCAAGTTTTAGTCACTAATGAACTAATAATACCTATTGTTGTTGATTTACCAGCGCCATTTGGTCCCAGCAAAGCATAAAAATCGCCTGCTTGTACAGTTAAATCGATACCTTTTAATGCTTCTACACCGTTTTTATAGATTTTCTTGAGTGAGATTAACTCAAGTGCAGGAATTGATAGCATGAATATATCCTAAGTGAATCAATTATTATTTTAATAATATGATATCATGTTTAATGAATCGACAATATAATCAATCATTGTAAAGAGCTTTTTAGTTTTATTTATATCAATATAAATAAATTATAATTTCTAAAATAAAACACATATTATTAATTGAATACTAATAACGTATCTTTAATTATCATTCTGCGTCTAAGTTATTGCTTAAGGAATAAGTATCATGTTTAAGATTGGATTAGTTTCAGTGTCAGATAGAGCATCAAGTGGCATTTATCAAGATGAAGGCATACCATCATTAATATCATGGTTGCAAACAGCACTGAAAACACCATTTACAACCGAAAACCATATTATTCCAGATGAACAAGTTGTTATTGAACAAACATTATGTGAACTTGTTGATAGTCAACATTGCCATTTAATTTTAACTACTGGTGGCACAGGCCCTGCGACTAGAGACGTAACGCCTGATGCAACATTAGCAATCGCTGATCGTGTAATGCCAGGTTATGGCGAACAGATGCGTCAGATCAGTTTACATTTTGTACCAACAGCTATTTTATCTAGGCAAGTTGGTGTTATTCGCAAAAAATGTCTAATCATCAACCTACCTGGTAGACCAAAATCAATTAAAGAAACACTTGAGGGTGTTAAAGATGATCAAGGTAATGTTATTGTGAGTGGCATATTTGCTAGTATCCCTTATTGTATACAACTACTAGAAGGACCTTATATTGAAACCTATGACCAAATAGTGAAATCTTATAGACCGAAGGATGCTATTAAATCAACACTTTAATTTTATGCATATTTAACGCATAATTATGTATATAATAATTGCTACTGATACATTAAAATTGGTCGTAGTTATTTTGATTTAATTAGACTTTATTATGAGTCTTATAACGACATTTATTAGTAGTAAAGAGTAACAAATTAGAAGCCAAGGAACATTATGAAACAAGCTAATCTCACAAAAACATTTAAAGAGATGCTTCGTCAAGAGAAGTTTAGTTCACAAGTAGAAATCGTACAAGCGTTACAAGAACAAGGATTTGATAACATTAATCAATCAAAAGTTTCACGTATGCTAACCAAATTTGGTGCGGTAAGAACCAGAAATGCAAAATCCGAAATGGTCTATTGTTTACCTGCAGAAATAAGCGTACCAACAACTAGTAGCCCATTAAAAAACTTAGTGATTGATATTGATTTCAATAGCTCAATGGTGGTGATACGTACTAGCCCAGGCGCAGCTCAACTCATTGCTCGATTACTAGACTCAATTGGTAAATCGGAAGGTATTTTAGGTTCAATTGCTGGTGATGATACAATCTTTAGTACACCAACTAAAGAATGTACTGTAAAAAAATTATATCAAACTATTATTGAATTGTTTGAACGAGAGCTATAGATCTTTCCATTTTGCCATATTACAACTAAATAATTTTTAACTTTTAACCTATTGACACAATTAATAAAATCGTTAATCCTATATAGTGCTGATTTCGTAACAGAAGTTGCAAAACGAAGAGGCGCATTACTCAGGTAAGTCATTTTAGGGACTGGAACCACTAATAAATGATCGAGGGGACGTAATGCCGAGGTTTGATTACTCATCCAGAAGTAATTAAATCGACTGCAAGGGCTGAATCCCTTGGGTTGTCACCTTAACAGGTGGAGCGCTTCATGGTTTGTACTTTTTAATTGTAAATAGAACATGCCCGCTCTAACTCTGTTAAAAATAAAAATTTTTAATATGAGGAATCCATGGAAACATCATTTATAATAGCTAAATTTGGTGGTACTAGTGTTGCCGATTATCCAGCAATGGTTAATAGTGCCAATATTGTAATAGCTAATCCTAACGTAAAGGTTGTTGTATTATCAGCCTCCGCTGGCGTAACAAATTTGTTAGTTGCATTAGCAGAAGGACGTGACGCTGAAGTAAGATCTCAACATATTGCGAAAATTCAATCTATCCAATACAACATTCTAGAACAATTACCTGAAAATCCAAAACTACGTGCTGAAATTGACCAAATCATTGCCAATATAGCCTCATTGTCAGAAGCGGCAAGCTTAGCAACATCACCTGCGTTAACCGATGAGCTTGTTAGCCACGGTGAAATTATGTCTTCAAAACTGTTTGTCGAAATATTAAAAGAAAAACAGAAAAAAGCCATGTGGTTTGACGTACGAAAAGTTATGCGCACCAATAATAACTTTGGTAAAGCAACACCTAAAATTGAAGATATTAAACAGCTTTGTTGTGCCCATTTAAAGTCACTAGACAATAGTTGTGTCATTGTAACACAAGGGTTTATTGGCAGTGAAAGTTCTGGAAAAACCACTACTTTAGGACGAGGTGGAAGTGACTATACAGCAGCTTTACTAGGTGAAGCATTGGGTGCAACTCAAATTGATATTTGGACTGATGTTGCTGGAATTTATACTAACGACCCTCGCATTACTCCAGCAGCTAAACGCATTGATGAAATATCTTTTGCGGAGGCGACCGAAATGGCAACGTTTGGAGCAAAAGTACTACACCCAGCAACGCTAGTCCCAGCTGTACGTAGCAATATACCAGTCTTTGTTGGTTCAAGTAAAGCGCCACAAGATGGAGGAACTATTGTTTATAGCACTAATAGCATCACATCTAAATTACCTGTTTTCAGAGCATTGGCGTTACGTCGTAAACAAACCTTACTAACACTAACCAGTTTAAATATGCTACATGCACAAGGCTTTCTTGCAAATGTGTTTACGATATTAGCTAAGCATAACATTTCGGTTGATTTAGTAACTACATCAGAAGTAAGTATTGCACTAACCATCGACACTACAGGTACCAATACCAACGGAAACAGTTTATTAACAAAAGAATTATTTGATGAATTATCAACCGTTTGTCATGTCGATATTGAGGAAGATTTAGCTCTCATTGCTATTATTGGTAATAACCTAACCTCAACCAGAGGCATTGCAAAAGAAGTGTTTGGTGTATTAGATGAATTTATTATTAGGCTTTGCTGTTATGGGGCAAGTACTCACAATCTTTGTTTATTAGCAAAAAGCAATGATGCCGAGTCAATTATTAAAATTCTACATAAAACAATTTTCGAACAATAATATATAAAGGGAGATTAAACCTCCCTTTTAATTACGTTTAGTTATCTTCCTATATTCATCAAGTATATGTCCAGAGTTGGAAACATGGTCAAATACTTTAATTTTAATTAAAAAAATCATAAGATAACAAATTACCAACAGCATTTACCTACCAAATCCTTATTCATTGATTATTAAAAAATTTACCGTCATTTATTATTTTTAATCAATTGATTAAAACTATTACATTGAGCATCAACATCTGTTAGATTTTTTTATTTATTTGAGTAAACTAAAATTAATTTCAATAAAAGAAGGAAATTATCATGGGTATTATAAGTTGGGTTATTCTAGGATTAATTGCCGGCTGGATTGCAAAGTTTTTTATGCCACTAGGACGTGTAGGGGTTTTTAAAACTATTTTATTAGGCATAGCAGGAGCCTTAGTGGGTGGGTATATTAGCACCTTCTTTGGTTGGGGTAGTGTAACTGGATTTAATTTCCCTAGTTTGTTAATTTCAGTACTTGGATCGATTATACTCATTTATATCTATCGCCATTTAAAACAATAAGTTATTTTAATTTAAATTGGCGGGTAAACCGCCAATTTAAATAAGATTAAGGTTTGTATTTATAGTACATCATATTTCTTATCATCAACCTTAAAAACATCTATACAAACTCAACAAATTTAATTCAGTTATATTGTTATACGCATTTTCTCAATTTTGCTTACAAAGTTCTTAATAAGTAATTTCGTCATATCCAGAATTTTGTTATATTATCTAACAAAATCCATCAATTTTACCCTGTAGATTATAATGTTAAAAATATTCAATACATTAACACGAGAAAAAGAAATATTTCAACCAATTACCCCTAATAAAGTTGGACTCTATGTTTGTGGAGTGACAATTTACGATCTTTGTCATATTGGTCACGGACGTACTTTCGTTGCTTTCGATGTTGTCGCACGTTATTTACGTTTTTTAGGTTACGATTTAACTTATGTTCGTAATATTACTGATGTTGATGACAAAATAATTAGACGTGCGTTCGAAAATGGTGAAACCTGTGATCAACTTACAGATAGAATGCTACAAGAAATGTATACCGATTTTGATGCACTAAATATTCGTCGGCCTGATATAGAGCCTCGTGCAACTCATCATATGTCACAAATCATCAAATTAGTTGAAGAGCTTCTCGAAAAAAAACATGCATATATTGCCAATAATGGTGATGTCATGTTTTCGGTAGACAGCGATCCGAATTACGGTATTTTATCTCGCCAAAATTTAGAACAATTACAAGCTGGTGCTCGAGTTGAAGTTGTTGATGTTAAACAAAATCCAATGGATTTTGTATTATGGAAAATGTCAAAACCTAACGAACCAAGTTGGGATTCACCATGGGGTAAAGGTCGCCCTGGTTGGCACATTGAATGTTCAGCAATGAACAGCTATCAATTAGGCAATCACTTTGATATTCACGGTGGTGGTTCAGATTTAATGTTTCCGCATCATGAAAACGAAATTGCCCAATCAACTTGTGCGCATAACGGTCAATATGTAAATTACTGGATGCACTCTGGTATGGTAATGATCGACCAAGAAAAAATGTCAAAATCACTCAATAATTTTTTCACTATTCGCGATGTATTAAAGCATTATGATGCTGAAACAGTACGTTATTTCTTACTATCTGGTCATTATCGTAGTCAGTTAAATTATAGTGAAGATAATTTAAAACAAGCAAGAATGGCACTTGAGCGACTATATACAGCCTTGCGTGATACTGATGCGAATCATCCATATACGACACCTGACAGTAATTATTATCGCCAGTTTTGTAACGCCATGGATGATGACTTTAATACACCAGAAGCTTATTCAACGCTTTTTGACTTGGCTCGTGAAATAAACAAAGCCAAAGCCGATAATAATATGCAACTTGCTAATGAATTAGCAGCTGAGTTACGTTATTTATCAGCAGTACTTGGATTATTAGAGCAAGATCCTGTTAAATTTTTACAAGGTGATAAGCAAGATGATGTTGATGTAGCATTAGTCGAAGCATTAATAAAACAACGTAACGAAGCAAGAGCAAGCAAAAATTGGTCTCAGGCCGATGAAGCTCGTGACAAACTAAATGCAATGAATATTGTTCTTGAAGATAGTGCAAACGGCACAACATGGCGCAAAAAAGCTAAAAGCTAAAAGCTAACATACTTAGAATTGATATTTTGATTAATAGATAAGATACTACATTAAACAGTATCAACCTTAAAATAGCACCCACAAATCTGTGGGTGTTTCTATTTGACATCAATGTAAAATTTTATTAATCGAAGTTAAAATGCCACGCAAAATATTTAGTTCCTGTTGTTCAATACGTGCACGTGTAAATAATCGACGCAAACGCCCCATAATTTGTCCTGGATGATTGGCATTAATAAACCCTGTCTGTAACAAAGTTTGTTCTAAATGCTGGTAAAATCGCTCTATATCAGCATCTATAGGAAACTCAGTTTCAGCCATATTCTCATTTTCCTTTTCAGATTGCTGATCTTCAAGATTGAGCATTGACATGCGAATTTCATAACACAAAACCTGTACCGACATGGCAAGATTTAAAGAACTATAACTAGGGTTAGCTGGAATTCCAACATGATAATGGCACTTTTGCAATTCTTCATTAGTTAAACCAACACGCTCACGCCCAAATACCAAAGCGACTTGAGTATGGAGATTTGAGGCTTCTTGAATAATCTTATCGCCACACTTTTTGGGAGTTAAATATGGCCACTGTAAACTACGAGAACGCGCACTAGTACCAATCACTAAAGTACAATCAGCAATGGCTTGTTCAAGTGAAGAAAAGATTTGTGCATTTTTTATAATATCACTGGCACCTGCAGCTAACGAAATCGATTGAGAATCAGGCTTGATGATCGGATTAACTAAACAAAGGTTAGTTAATCCCATGGTTTTCATTGCTCTCGCAGCAGAGCCCATATTGCCTGTATGAGATGTTTCAACCAAAACAATCTTCACATTATCTAAATAACTCACATTGTCCTCATTAGAATATTATCTAAACCAAAAATAAAAAAACTTAAAAATTCAGTATGTACTAAAATAACATTAAGACGCATAATATTGATTATTATTGATACAATAAAAAATATTAATAAAATTACTTTGTTTTTATTACAAAATAATTAACAACAAAACAAATTATTTACTCAAATATCATTAATGGTGTAAATTAATATAAAATCTGAATTTTAGATAGAAACCACAAAAATAAGATTAATAACAAAATTATATTGATTAACCCAACATAATTTGACACTAAAGAATCATAAAACAACAGTATTCACCATCCTTTCAAAAAATTAATTATGATCTGAATATCACCAATAAACAAGTGATATTACTCTGGTTATGCGTCATGACTTAGAAGAAAAATGCGTTAAACTAAATAAATGGAAAGCACAATTAATAAACTAATTAGGGGCTGTTGATCTTTGCTGCACATAAATTGCTCAACAATACATTGGCAGCCACATTAACATAAATGCCAGTGATACCATACTGGCATAATTCCTTTCTAACTTATCGTATCTAGTTGATATTGAACGATATTGCTTGATTCTAGCAAAGGCATTCTC
>NZ_JAAEDW010000014.1:0-14018 GCF_013346885.1 Gilliamella sp. ESL0232
TCCCACCGTTTATCTGTTAGCATTGTTCTTGGCATGATGAATCGAGTTATGGTTGTTTTTGACAGAATTATTATAACTCACATCATGCCGTCTAAAAAATAATCACGAAAGATCAACACGCCCTATTCATTTATAAAAAGAGATATTAACGGAGCTTAATAAAATTGTTAAATAGAGCATAAAACTCGATAGTATTGATATTGATACTTGGGGGGGATTAAGTTTTGCTATGATAAACATGATCAAGTTGCTGAGTCTACTTGCTCATATCGTGAGTGCACTGATGATATAATGCCACAAGTTTAATCTAACCTTGGAGTTGATATTTTCTTACAATTTATAATATTTTTTGTGTAACTTATAGGTGGTGTCGACATTTTTAAAGACCAAAAATATCAAAAAGTACCGATAATAATTATTGATACTAAAATGCATATTGACTATCTATATTCAGTCAACAACCACTTTTCTTATTTTAAAGATTTATTTCATAAAAATAAGTTAGCAGAGCATGACGTTTAGTTTGATCAAACCTCAATTACTGATTTACTATAATAACTAATTTGCTATGTATTGATGAAAATACAGTATAAAACATATCATGCATTGGACCTGATTGTCCTCTAAATATTGTAAATACAATTACAGAGATTCCAGCTATAATAACCGCATATTCAACTACCGTTATGCCTTGCTTATTTTGAATAAATTTAGCTAGAAAAGTATTAACTAGAATATTCATTATGCATTCTTTCATCACTTTATCCTTTCATTTAATATTATTTGTATTTTTATGTAAATGAATTCCTTTTAATGTTTATTTTACAATTCTAACGACAAATAGAATGAAATTCAAGCAAATGGTTTTTATGTAATCGATTATTTGTTAAATAGTATTCAATAACATCAGTTTGATAATTGATATGTTGCCTTTAAGTAAATTTTTTTAACTTTAGGAAGTACTTGTAAAGTTTACAGTAATCTAAACAACTCCAAAAAAATTGCGCTATATTACACAGTTATTTTAGTTTGTTAGTAGCCTAAATTAAAAGAGTAGAAAAAACACCAAATTATCAATGATAAACACTGGGATTAAAATACATACAGACCATTTCATGTAACTAAAAAAGCTTGGCATGTTAATTTTATTTTGAATTGCAATGCTTTTGACCATAAGGTTAGGTGCATTACCTATATAGCTAAGAGCTCCCATAAAAACTGAACCCATTGAAATAGCGAGTAAGGTTTTTTCTAATATATTCATTAAAATAGTGGCATCGCCCGAAGCTAGATTAAAGAAGACCAAATAAGTGGGGGCATTATCTAAGAATCCTGAAAGTAGACCTGATAGCCAAAAATACATGCTATTGATCGGTTGTCCTTGTTCATTTGTTACTAGTGATACTATTGGGGCTAATGCACCATGGCTACCTGCTCGTAAAATAGCAAGTACAGGGACGATAGTAATAAAAATCCCGATAAACAGCTTAGCAACTTCAATGATAGGCTCCCAATTAAATTCGTTACCGGCACGTACTTGTTTAGGGGTAATTAACATAGAAAATAGGGTAATCATGATAAAAATAGTATCACGAATTAAATTTTGTAAAGCAATATGTGTTCCTAAAACCGTAAAATTAACCGATGAATGCCAAATACCAGACATTAACACGCAGGCAATAATGATTGCCAATAAAAAGATATTGCTTACACCATAAACCTTAATAGCGCTAGCTTTTTTAGCAGAAGTTAATGTAAACGAATCACCATATTGGGTACGAAAGTAGTAGCAATCAATCTTATAATAAATTGCTAATAACAAAATTGAACTAAACAAAACTGGCAACAACATATGTTGAATTGTCCATCCAAAATTAACACCTTTTAAAAAGCCAATAAATAAAGGTGGATCGCCGAGTGGTGTTAATCCACCACCAATGTTCGCCACTAAAAAGATAAAAAAGACAATGGTATGTACGGCATAATTTCGCTGACGATTAGCTCTAATTACAGGTCGAATCATTAACATAGCTGCGCCAGTAGTGCCCATGAGTGAGGCTAACAGTGTACCTATTGCAAGCAAACCAACGTTTAGTTTGGGTGTGCTAAGCACATCGCTCTTAATTAAAATCCCTCCTGAAACGGTAAATAGTGCAAGCAATAACAAAATGAAAGGAATATATTCAGCTATAATTGCATGAGCAGTAAGATTGATGGTGGTTTGTAGACCAAAAGAATATAAGGCAAACAGTACAAACAGCATTGTCCAAAAAGTAATAATTTTGCCATAATGATAATGCCAAAGTCGCGACAGAAATAGCGGCATTAATGCAATAGAAAATAAAATCCCTACAAACGGAATCCCCCAACAAATTGATAAATCATCACCGCTAAAATCAGCAGCTAAAAGATCAAAAGGTATTAGTGTTAAAACAATAAAGGAACAGAGGGCTTTCATTAATTTTTGTATTTTCATTTTTAAAGAGCTCAAATTATAACAAAGTGTTTTAGTTTTATCGAATTTTAAGATTTTTAATAAGGATTGAGCAATAATATTGTAACGGGAATTTAATAATATAAAAACCACCACAAACAACACCACAGTTAGCTATAACCATCTGATTTAATTGGAAATTAAAATTTTAATAAAATCAATAGTCTACCTGAACAATTTTAGAGCAAGAAACACACTTATAGCACCACAATGTTAATAAATTTGCCCTATCAGAGCGCCAAAATATACCGATAACGAAGTAAAGCTAGAACACCAAACAAGGTTGTTGGCGGTGTTTGCGTTTTAGATGTTATCACCAATATTAATCATTCCACAAAAACTAAAAGCTCCTAAAACTAACACCATATTTTAATTAGAAAATTCACCTATTTTATAACTGAATCATTTCTATCTTTATGTTTATTTAAATTTATTTACATTTCTTTACAAAAAAATCCGCCAAAAAACTAGCCAACTATTTTTTAAATGGCTATACTTTAACCGCTACAGGAAAATAAGCTCATTAAATAAGCGAATAATTATAAAAAATAAAATAAAACAAATAATTACTTGACAGGTAAACCATAATGCATTATCATTTTAGACACCAGACACTGGCAAACCTATGTATTAAATTTATCAAATAATCCTATTCGACGAGTTTTTACACGAAGCTTATTTATATCTTCCAAATTATCTCTCTATGTTTTATCGAAATTGTCCCCAAAAAGCTTATTGGTGTTGGGACTGTTATTATTGTTATCTTCATGGAATTTACAGGCGAATAGCAAAAAATATCGAACAGGTAATGGTAGTGATGCAATAATAATACCGTCGCCAGTTATCAATTATGTAAGGCCAAATCTATATAATGGTAAGGGAAAATTTGCAGGCCCAGCTGACATATGGAATCCTGATAAGGGCTTTTTAGTACAATCAATTGATTTCGAATCAATTCATCCTGAATCATATAATCAAAATTTCCCGACCACTGGTCTGGATGGTTTATATTTTGATTTGCTCATAACAGGAATAGAACCAGAAAAATTGACATGGGAACCCGTTACTTTGGGGGGAATTACTGCAACAGTGACAAATGTTGTAGCTGAGGATTGGTGGATTCCTTATGAAGATAGGGGAGTTGTAGCCCGTGTTAAGTTAACAGGTCCAGAGGCAAGAACTCAAAGGAATAATCCTAAACCTAGTCAAATAGCTAAGCCAAGGTTACCACAGACGTTTGAGTTAGTGGGTAGAGATAGAGATGGTGTAGAGGTAGTAAAATATGGATTTGAGTTGAGGCAGTGGTTCGTCTATCGAGATAATCTAAATGGATATCCACATCATAGTGACCAGTTAGCATGGTGTAATGGTTTGGGGTATCGCATGTCGAGGGTAAGGGATTTAAGTAATGCGAAGTGTGGTATTAATTGGCCGTTCTGTTCAAATGGCATAGACGACTCTAGCTCATCAGGTAATTATTACCAGCGTCGAATTGGCGGTGGATTTTTCGCAGAGTGGGGCGAACCGCACAGTTACTTTGGTGGTAAGGACTTCAACAGCCCCTACGCTGTATGCTGGACGAGTGACAAGGCAGGTAGCACCACCCCGTTTCATGTTTCGCTCGATGGCAGCGTCTACAGCAGTGGTGAGTACCTCCCCTTCAATGCTATTTGCACCACACCTTAGTTTTTATTTTTTAATACTTAGGGCGCTAAGCAGGCAAAGCTTGTGAACCTAGCGCTTTAATGACTGAAAGTAAAAACAATGCTCCGACTGATACAATTTTCAAGCTTGCGCTTTTGCTATCAACTGGCTGTTATTAACAAATTATTATTAAATAGCTATTATCAAATAACAAAAGCGCTTTTATTAAAAAGCCAAATTCAACGTAATAAAAAATTAGTCTATAATTGTTTGATTTTATTTAAAAAATAAAATAAAAACTTCAATAAAATCAATAGTCTACCTGAACGTTTTTAGAGTAAAAAACAACGCTACACCGTAGTCATTTTGATTAATTGATTTGTTCGGTTTTCGCATATTGCTGTTAAGTCGTTATAATAGCGGTTATTTGATTTTGGATAAAATAGGACAATCGTGCAAACGCCATTAAAAAAGCTTCAATTACATTGCAGAAACAAACACCAGAATGGCTATGATTTTACAAAGCTCATTAAAATACTGCCTGAGCTGTCTCGATATGTAAATCAGAATTCCTATGGCAATTTATCGATCGATTTTGCCGATCCTATGGCTGTCAAACAGTTAAATAAAGCCTTGTTATTGAATGATTATCAAATAAATTATTGGGATATTCCAGATGGTTATTTGTGTCCGCCCATTCCTGGTCGAGCTGATTATATTCACTATTTGGCTGATTTATTAGCTCAAGACAACCAAAATAGCATTCCAACAGGTAAACAAATTCGGGTTTTAGATATTGGCGTTGGGGCTAATGTGATTTACCCTATTATTGGTTGTGCCGAATATGGTTGGTCATTTGTAGGGAGTGATATTAATCCAGTTGCGATCAAAGTTGCTTTGCTAATTACACAAGCCAATAGGTTATTAAAAAACACTTTGCAGTGTCGATTACAAAAAGACAGTGGATCGATTTTTAAGCATATTATTAAGCCCAATGAATTTTATGCTTTAACCCTGTGCAATCCGCCTTTTCATGCTTCAGCAGAAGATGCATTGGCAAGTACGCAAACCAAATTAAAGAAGTTAGGTAAGCTAACAAATTCCACTCAAAAAACTGTGCTTAATTTTGGTGGACAACATGCCGAGCTTTGGTGTCAAGGTGGTGAAAGTGCTTTTATTAGTAATATGATTAATGAAAGTACTCAATATAAAACTCAATGCCTGTGGTTTACTTCATTAGTTTCAAAAAAAGAGACCTTGTCAATAATTAACAAAAAATTAAAACAAGCTGCTGTTGTTGAAAGCCGTATTATTCCCATGGCGCAAGGGCAAAAAGTGAGTAGGTTTGTAGCGTGGACTTTTTTTAATCAAAATGAACGCCAACAACTTTTGTCAAAAAATTCCCAAAAAACGCAGGCTTAAACATTATAAATAAATTACCTTTATTGACCTTTTTGTTGTAAAAGGTCGTTTAAGTGTGTTTTGTTCATCTGCAATAAAAATACCGATAGCTTATTGTTTTGCTTTTGGTTAAGATGGTGATTATTTAATCTCCTCTATTAACCCATCTCAATTTTCAATAACCATAGGAAATACCGATATGAAAAGTAATCAAACAGCTAAGCTCATTGAGCAGCTACAAGGTATTGTTGGACATAAATATACTTTAACCAATCCAGCACGAACATTACCGTATCGTCAAGGTATTCGCTTTGGCGAAGGTGATGCATTGGCAGTTGTTTTGCCAGGGACATTAATTGAACAGTGGCAGGTGTTAAAGGCATGTGTTGAAGCGGATGTGATTGTCATCACACAATCCGCAAATACTGGATTAACTGGTGGATCAACGCCTGATGGTAATGATTATGATCGTCCTGTTGTTATTGTTAGCACTCGTCGCTTGGATGGTATCAAAGTGATAGAAAATGGTGAACAAGTTGTCTGCTTACCAGGTAGTACACTTTTTCGTCTAGAAAAGGAATTAAAAAAATATCATCGCGGTCCACATTCGGTTATAGGTTCATCTTGCATTGGCGCTTCTGTGATGGGTGGTGTATGTAATAATTCAGGTGGGGCGCTTATTCAGCGTGGTCCTGCTTATACGCAAATGGCGGTGTTTGCTCAATTAGATGCGCAAGGTCAGTTACACTTAGTCAATCATTTAGGTATAGAATTGGGTGATGAACCAGAAACAATTTTACAGAATCTTCAAAATCATACTTATACTGATAAGGATATTAAACGTGATGCTGGTTTAGGTCATGATCACCATTATTGTGAGCATGTTCGTGAAGTAGATGCCGATACGCCTGCTAGATTTAATGCTGATCCTGCTCGTCATTATGAAGCATCAGGTAGTGCTGGGCGTTTGATGGTTTTTGCTGTGCGACTTGATACTTTCCCTTTAGAAAAAAAATCAGCCGTATTTTATATAGGTACAAATGATATCAATGAATTAAATGGTATTCGTCGCCATATTTTAGGCCAATTTAAAACGTTGCCAGTGTCGGGCGAGTATATACACCGTGTGGCGTTTGATATTGCTGCGGTTTATGGAAAACCGACCTTTTTGGCCATTAAAAAGCTAGGTACAGATATGATGCCACGCATGTTTGTGTTTAAGAACTTTGTTGATCGTGTTACCGCTAAAATTCCATTTTTTCCAAAGAATTTTTCGGATCGGTTTTCTATCTTTGCTTGCAAATTTTTGCCAAATCATTTACCAAAATCAATGCGTGATTATCGTGATCGTTATGAACATCACCTTATTTTAAAAATGGCAGATGATGGGATTGCAGAAGCCGAGGCTTTTTTAAAAGACTATTTTCAAAATAAAAATGGTAATTATTTTTTATGTAACGAAAAAGAAGCCGAAGCCGCAATGTTACACCGTTTTGCCGCTGCGGGTGCTGCAACGGCTTATCGTAATGTACATAGCAAAACAGTGGAAAACATTGTTGCATTAGATATCGCACTACGACGTAATGATACCGATTGGTTTGAAACGCTGCCAGAAAACATTGATCAAAACTTTATTTATAAAATGTATTATGGGCATTTTTTCTGTTATGTATTTCATCAAGATTATATAGCTAAAAAAGGGGTAGATTGTGATAAAGTTAAGGAGGAGATTTTAGCATTGCTTGATCAGCGTGGTGCGCAATATCCAGCTGAGCACAATGTGGGGCATTTGTATCATGCCAATGAGGATTTGAAAAAATTCTATCAAGAGCTTGATCCTACAAACAGTCTTAATCCGGGCATAGGTAAAACATCTAAGAAGAAAAATTGGGCTTAATTTTTTAAATTCTAGATGCTATTCATAATTAAAACTAACCGCTAGAAATCACATCTAGCGGTTTTTTCAGAATAATATCACAATAAAACAATTAGTGATTATTTAAATCACACCAACTTTTTTAATTGATATAAAATTTCTAATGCTTGTTTTGGTGTTAAAGCATCAGGATCAATCTGTTTTAACGCTTCTTCAACTTCCGAAGGTTCAGGTTCGTTGATAAAAGAAAGTTGAGATTGAGCAACGCCACTGTTAGCCGTTTGTTTTGAAATAATCTCGAGCTCTTTCAATTTTTGTTTAGCTCGTTTTAGTACTGCCTTAGGCACACCGGCAAGTCCAGCAACAGCAATACCAAAACTTTTACTCGCTGCGCCTTCAGATACTTCGTGGATAAAAGCAACGGTATTATCGTGTTCAATGGCATCAAAGTGGATATTATAAACACCTTGCATATGTTCGGGTAATTGGGTTAATTCAAAGTAATGAGTGGCAAAAAGCGTCATTGATTTGATTTCATTTGCTAAATTTTCGGCACAAGCCCAAGCTAATGAAAGCCCATCATATGTTGAAGTTCCTCGACCAATTTCATCCATTAATACTAAACTTTGTTGAGTTGCATTGTGCATAATGTTAGCCGTTTCGGTCATTTCGACCATAAAAGTGGAGCGACCAGATGCCAAATCATCAGAAGCGCCAATACGTGTAAAAATGCGATCAACTGGTCCAATGACTGCTTTTGATGCAGGGACAAAACTACCAATATAAGACAGTAATACAATTAAAGCAGTTTGACGCATATACGTACTTTTACCGCCCATGTTTGGGCCCGTAATAATTAACATACGTCTGCTTGGTAATAATGAGAGCGAGTTTGCAATAAATGGTGTTTGTAAAACTTGCTCAATCACCACATGTCGGCCATCTTTAATTTCTATTCCTGAGTCGGTTGATAGTGCTGGCTTTTGATAGTTAAGGGTTAGTGCTCGTTCCGCCAAGTTGGTAAGCACATCAAGTTCGGCAATGGCCTCAGCACTGATTTGCATAGTGGCTAGATCTGGCATTAATAGATCAAATAGCTGTTCGTAAAGTTGCTTTTCGAGTGCTAATGCTCGTCCTTTAGAAGTTAGCACTTTATCTTCGTACTCTTTAAGTTCGGGGATGATATATCGCTCAACATTTTTCAGTGTTTGACGACGAGTATAATGAATTGGTGCCAAATGACTTTGCCCACGGCTGATTTGGATATAGTAGCCATGTACAGCATTAAATCCAACTTTTAATGTATCAATGCCAAGTGTTTCACGTTCTCGGATTTCTAACTGTTCTAAATAATTGGTTGCACCATCCGCTAAACTTCGTAGTTCGTCTAGTTCTGCATTATATCCAGTAGCAATAACCCCACCATCACGAATAATTACCGGCGGTGTTTCGACAATAGCCTGATTTAATATTTCGGCTATATGGTCAAATTGATTTATTTTTTTACGCAAGCTAATTAACGCAGGTGAAGTAAGACCACTTAATAGTGTTTGTAATTGTGGTAATAAATTATAAGCATCACGTAAACGAGCAAAATCACGAGGTCTAGCTGTATGTAATGCAAGTCTTGCCAAAATACGTTCCAAATCACCAATTTGTTTTAATAATGGATTAACTTCATCAATATAATTTTGTAATTCGCCAATAGCTTGTTGTCGATTTTGTAATATAGTCAAATTACGAATTGGTGAATGCAACCAACGTTTAAGCATACGGCTACCCATTGGTGTTTGAGTTTTATCAAGTATTTCAGCTACAGTATTTTGAGTTCCACCAGATAGGTTTTCGGTGATTTCTAGATTACGACGTGTTGCGGCATCTAACACGACAAAATCATAAGCCGACTGTTTGATAATTGAACGTATATGAGGTAGAGCTGTGCGTTGAGTATCTTTTACATATTGTAACAAACAGCCAGCTGCACAAAGTGCATAATTACACTCTTCCACACCAAATCCAATTAAATCATTAGTACCAAATTGTAGATTAAGCTGTTGTTTTGATGTTTCAAGATCAAAGTCCCATTGTGGGCGACGGCGCAATCCAGAGTTATTTTCAATTAATGGCATGGATTGAAAATCTTCTGGATATAGTAATTCGACAGGACTTGTACGTTGTAATTCGGCTTGCATTTCCTCGAAATTGTCACATTCAAAAATATAAAATCGTCCTGAACTGATATCGAGCGTGGCATAGCCGTAATAATTTTTATATTGCCAAATTGATGCCAGTAAATTGTCTTTGCGATCTTCTAATAATAGCTCATCACTTACTGTACCAGGAGTTACAATACGGACAATTTTTCGTTCTACTGGTCCTTTACTAGTAGCTGGATCGCCAATCTGTTCACAAATAGCAACAGATTCCCCTAGTGCGATTAATTTTGCTAAATAACTTTCAACCGCATGATAAGGCACTCCCGCCATAGGAATCGGTTCACCATTTGACGAACCACGCTTTGTGAGCGAAATATCTAAAAGTTGCGAGGCACGCTTGGCATCATCATAAAACATCTCATAAAAATCACCCATACGATAAAACAATAAAATATCAGGGTTTTCAGCTTTAAGTTTTAAATACTGCTGCATCATTGGGGTGTGGTTGGCTAAATTGTCTTTATTAGTCATGGTGGTTTTCTTTTTTTATTTTTCAACGTAATAAGTAAATTCATTAGTCTAACAAAGAACCATTAAGATGCATAAATTCGTACTGGTTCTTATTTTTAGTTTAATCATAAATTATGATAAATGTAAGTTGTATAATGTAATCATCTATATAATAATTTTATTATAACTGATTATTGGTTTATTACAGAGGCTATTTGGGGCTTAATGTAAAATGGATATGCTTGCATTTAATTAAAGAATTGGACTCATTACGAGCCCATTATTCTAAATTATGTACTTTTTATGTGGTTTGGTTATTCAACAATATTGAATATAAAAAAGTTTTTATCTTTATATTGCCATATAAATTTTTACATCATTTTTGTACTAATAACCAGATATTTATAATTCGATTTTTTTATGATTAGTTAAGACTTTTAAATTAATAAAATGGGCAAAAGTAACCAATGGATCGTTATTATCAATTTTATTCAGTAAATTATCAAAAATATTTCGCTTTTTTCCTAATCTATTGGTCAATGATTGTAGTACAAGCAATTTTTTTTACTTGTTTGTGTAGTTATACAAATAGTTTCTCTCAGTCTCTTTTTCCTTTGTTCTTACCTTTTTTATTTGCAGCGTTGATTGGTATAATGTATCAAGCTATAGCAGAAAATTTTTTAGATGAACATTTGGAAATATTTTATGATAATGAAAAGATAATATTTATATCATCTAAATTGGGAAAAAAAGAATTTTTATTTTCTCAAATAAAATTTTTTGCTATTTATCGAAACAAAGGTGCTTTTGCTTCTAGTTAGTTTTTCTATAGATATTCAAGAAGATGGAAGCGGACCAATAAAAAAAATACGTTATATTAATCATAAATTCTTTTATCACGATGACGAGAGAAAACAAAGTTATGACATTGTACATAGCTTTATGTATGGAATAGGCTGTGATATTTTACTATATCAATATGATTTAATTAAAGATGAACATTATTCTAATCGTCGTAAAGGAACATATCGTTTAACAAAAATTTATAAACGTAAATAATTACTATAAATTGTAGGATTTACTAGCGTTGTTTACAGTAATTTGAGAAACTACTGTAATGAATATACATAAAAAACAAAACTAACTAGAAAATATTTATTTGTCGGTATTGATGATTTTTCACGTGAGCTTTATGCCAGTATTTACCCAGATAAATTTCAATTTAGCTTGGCACAGTTTTTACAAAACGATGTGTTAGCCCAATGTCCTTATACTACTACATGTATTTATTCTGATAATGGACGTAAATATCAAGGCACCAGCGAACACCTATTTGCTAAAACGTGTAATAACAACCGTATTAATCAAAAATTCACCAAACCCGCCTGCCCACAAACGAATGGGAAAGCCGAAAGAGTGATACAAACTTTGAATTGAAATATGGCATAATCAGCATATATTTAGCGATTCAAAAGAGAGAAAACAAAACTTAAACGCTTTATTAATTTTTATAATACCGTTAAACCGTATAAAGCGATTTTTGGAAAAACGCCTTATGAGTTTTTAGAGGATTATTTTAACCATAAAGTGTAAACAACTCTGCGTTTTCCTACACATTATGTCTATCGTCGAACGAGGAGCTAATGTCCAAGCTGGAAATGTACTAAGGGAACTTAATGCCGCCTACGAATTTGCTATTGGCTTGGGCAAAATTCGTGGTGATTTCGTTAATCCAGTAATTTTAGCCAAAAATAGCCTCACTATGGCTAAAATAAAACTCACATCTAAGAAAGGTCAGCGTGTTTTATCTGAACATGAATTGAAACAATTTTTAGAATGGTTGCCTACAAGTAAGTTACCAAAGAAAGCTAAACAAATATTTATACTAACATTATATACAGGATGTCGAACAGGTGAATGGTGTAATGCAAATTGGAATGATATCGATTTTGATAAGAAAACATTTCATATTAGATTAACAAAAACGGGCACAGAGCGTTATGTTCAACTTTCTACTTATGCAATTAGTTTGTTAAAAGAGATAAAAGCGACAAGCTCCACAGGCTATTTATTCATATCCCCACTTACATGTAAACCACTATCTCAAAAGAAATTAACCGAATATACATGGTGTTTACGAAGAGACAATGGAATGCTAAGTATACCGCATTGGTCACCTCATGATTTACGACGCACTGTACGCACAGGATTATCTCGATTACAATGTCCGAGTGAGGTCGCTGAAGCTGTATTAGGGCATTCGCGTAAAGGTATTGAAGGTACTTATGATCTACATAGTTATGATAATGAGTGTAGAGAATGGTTACAAAAGTGGGGTGATTATTTAGATGAATTACAGCAAAATTCAAAGTAAGAAAGGATATTTATAATGAGTAAATATTCACCACCCTATAATATTACGCCTGCAATTGTGAATTCTATTGCTGAAATAAGTGAATTATTAGGGCATTGGTCTGCAACAGGTAAGCTAGCATCACCACAACTACGTAAAGAAAACCGTATCCGAACTATTCAAGCATCTTTAGCAATTGAGCATAATAGCTTATCCATAGAGCAAGTTACCGCTATTATGGATGGTAAGCATGTTTTAGGACCTGTGCGTGATGTTCAGGAAGTTCGTAATACAATACTTGCTTATGAAAGAGTTCTACAATGGAATAGTGGCAATATAAAACATTTTCAACAAGCACATAAGCTACTTACTAAGGGGTTAGTCGAATATTCAGGGAATTGGCGTAATAGTGGTGTTGGGATCTATCGAGAAAATCAGCTTATTCATATGGCTCCTCAGGCTGATCGCGTACCAATGTTAATGCAGTCACTTTTTGATTGGTTAAATCAGACAGATACTCATCCTTTAATTAAAAGTTGCATTTTTCATTACGAATTAGAGTTTATTCATCCATTTTCAGATGGTAATGGACGAATGGGGCGTTTATGGCAAACATTGATTCTAAGTGAATGGCGTAAAGAGTTAGCTTGGTTACCTGTTGAAACATTAGTTTGTGAAAATCAAGAAAAATACTATCAAGTACTTGGCGAAGCAGATCGAGCCGGTGATTGTACTTGTTTTATAGACTTCATGTTGCAGACTATTGCGAGTAGTTTAAAAGCAAGTATTACCGACACATCAAATCAAAATAATGTCGGAGAAAATGTCGGAGAATTGTCGGAGAAAAATAACACTATTAAGATTACTCAAACAGCTAAAAACATATTAAAAATACTAAAAAATGATTCAACAGCAACTATCGCCGATCTATCAACACAATTAGGTGTGAGCACTAGAACGATTGAACGTAATCTCAAACAGCTTCAGGAGCAAGGACTATTAAAACGTTTAGGTAGTGCGACTAAGGCTGGTTATTGGGGTGTTGTTTCTTTAGAATAATTTAATATAGGGGTATTGTAACTATCCCCTAAAATAGTACAGCAAAAAAGTAGAAAATTCTCTATGATAAAAGAAAAGGGGATTTAATTATGAAAAAATGACTGAACATCAAATCGTCGCTATTTTAAAAGAAGCTGAAGCGGGTATTCCTGTCAAGGAACTTTGCCGTAAATATGGTATGGGTAATTCAACTTTCTATAAATGGCGGGAAAAATATGGCGGAATGGAAACTTCGGATATCAAACGCTTAAAGGAGCTGGAGGCTGAAAATCGCAAGCTTAAGCAGATGTTTGCCGAACTGAGCTTAAAATCTCAGCTTCAGGAAGAAATCATAAAAAAGCTTTAGTGCCCACAAAGGCACGTAAAACGTGGGCACAGCAACTACAACAAAATCATTTAGTTACTATTGCTATGAGTTGTGCCATTGTTGGCTTAAGCCGTTGTGCTTACTATTATCAACCTAAGTTACAGGATGATTCAGTGATTATTTCGGTGTTGAATGCTATCACGGACAGGCATTTACGC
>NZ_JAAEDW010000015.1:0-10210 GCF_013346885.1 Gilliamella sp. ESL0232
GGCCACGACTTCTGAGCGCATTCACGGTACTGCGCCTTATTTAACCTTTGATGGTGGTGTTACTAAAGTGACTAAAACAGAGGACTTATTAGGTATTAAGTTATCAGATGGTCGAACATTTACATCGTAAAATAATTCTTCATCACCAACAGCGCCAATCAAGTTACCTAATGTAGGGGATACCTTGGCTGATATTGAAATGATAGTCCCGCCATTAAGCGTCTCAATAAATATAAATGACTTAGTGACACAAGGTAAATGGGGAGATGATGATGGAGATGGTCAGGGTACAAATGGTGTTACCGCATTAGGAAGTATATCGTTAGCAATAACTGATAAAGATGGAAATGCTGTTAGTCGTGGCGATGCATTAGATATATGTAATGCACCTTATAAGGTAACCTTAGATAGTTCAGGGGGAACTTTAACTACGCAGTATGGCGTGCCGAATAGTAGTAGGTTTTACGGAGGGACAGCGGAATATTATATCACTTTGCCGTTACCGCCAGTTATTTGTTCGGTCAGGCCGAATTTATTGTATGGTGGCACAACTGGAACTGGCTTGGATTGGGACGACCCACGCTATGCAGGTCCAGCTAACATATGGAATCCAGTTAAGGGTTTTTTAGTTCAGTCAACAACCCCATCATCTTACAGTTTAAATTTTCCAACTACGGGGTCAGATGGATTGTATTTTGATTTGGATATAGGTGGGATAGATGCAAGTCAGTTTACTTGGACCGTTATCACAAGTGGTAGTATAAGAGCAACGGTGAGTTGGATATTACCAAACCAAGGTACAAACGAAGATAAATGGATTAGAGATAAATCCAAGAATGTAACACGGGTAACGTTGAATGGTCCAGAGGCAAGAAGCCAGTGGAGCAATTCTAATCCTAGTCAAATTACCTTGCCATCTTTGCCACAAACATTTGAGTTAATCGGTAGGGATAGAAGTGGTAATGAGGTTCGGTATGGATTTGAATTGAGGCAGTGGTTCGTCAATCGGGGAGGTCAAGGGGCTAGCCTTTCTAATCAAACCACATGGTGTAATAGTTTGGGTTATCGAATACCACGGATAAGAGATTTAACTAATGCGAAGTGTGGTGTAGATAATCGTTGGTACCCATGTGTAAATGACATAGATGGCGCTAATCCATCCTCAGGTTTTACTGGCTATCAGCGTCACATAGGAGCAGGCTTTTTCACGGAGTGGGGCGCTATGTCCTACTACACTGATGCGGACTTTGTCTTCGACACCTTCTGGACAAGTGACGCTACAGATACAGATAGCGTTCAGTTCACTGTCTACTCGTACTACGGCGGCGTCGGCAGTTACAGCGATTACTACAGCGGCTTTGCTGTTTGCACCACTCCTTAGCGTTTAGTTCTTAATCCTTAGGGAGCAGAAGGTCTTATGATGCCTAGAGAACAATATAGATAAGAATAAAGCCCCCGCGCAAGTTGGGGCTTTTAGCAGGCAAAGCTTGCGAGCCTTGCAAATTTATGGTTCGCCAATAAGTAGTTAAATGTTGATTTTATCCGTAATAAATCAGCAAAAAACTAATCAACTTTATTTTAGCCTTAATTTTGTTACGTTTATGCCGATTTTATGTATATAATTAACGTAAATTCATCTATTGTGTATTATTATGGCTAATGTATCTTCGTTTCGCCAAAAGCAAAGCACTATTTTTGTCGCATTTCTAGTCACAACTTTTATTGTTGGTATTGCTGGTGCTTTACAATCTCCTACTTTAAGTCGATTTTTAACTTTTGAAGTTAATGTTAATTCACGGCTAGTTGGACTTTTTTTTTCTGTTAATGCTTTAGCCAGTATTGTGGGTAGCTTTCTATTAGCTAAATATTCCGATAAAAAGGGCGATAGGCGTTATATTGTTATATTTTGCTGTTTAATGGGCATTGCTAATAGCATTACTTTTGCGTTTACACGTCACTATTTGGTGTTAATCACGCTGGGTGTTTTGTTTGCTGCGTTATCGTCTGCTGCTATGCCACAAATTTTTGCTTTAGCACGCGAATATGCCGTTAAAACTGGGCGTAATGTTGTGGCATTTAATTCACTTATTCGAGCTCAACTTTCGCTTGCTTGGGTATTTGGCCCACCAATTTCTTTTGGCTTAGCTATTAATTTTGGTTTTACGGCAATGTATTTAACGGGCATGTGCATGTTTATGGTCGCGATGCTGTTTGTTGCTATTTTTTTACCTTCGGTTGAAAAAAATCCTACCTCACAACTAAATAACGAAGCAGAGTTACAAGCAGCAAATCAACCACTTTGGAAGAATACAAATGTGCTTTGTTTATTGCTATCTACGGTATTTATGTGGACAGCAAATATGATGTATATTATTGATATGCCAATTTATGTTGATGTTGTATTACATCTTTCAGATTCATTGCCGGGTGTATTGATGGGGCTTGCTGCTGGTATCGAAATTCCAGTTATGCTTATCGCCGGATATTTAGTGCCACATTTAGGTAAACGAAATCTGTTTTTTATTGCGATTGTTTGCGGTTTGATTTTTTATCTTGGTATGATTTTTTGTACTGGTAAATATGCCTTATTAGCATTACAGCTCTTTAATGCTCTATTTATTGGTATTGTAGCTAACATTGGTATTATCTATTTTCAGGATTTATTGCCTACCCGAATGGGAGTGGCTTCTACTTTATTTAATAATGGTATTATTTTCAGCATAATTATAGCTGGAATGTTGCAAGGATTTGTATCAGAAGCCTATGGACATCAGGTTATCTATTGGATTGCGTTAGTAATGGTTGCGATATCATTGTTATTCTGTACGTTGGTGAAAGATGTAAAAACTAACGTGGGCTGAAAGTAGATGAATAGTTAGATAATTAATAACAAAATCAATAGTAAATAAATAATTAAGTGTAATTTGTCTTCTTAATAGTTAGGAAGACAAATTACTGAAACAATTAAAGATTAGATGTGTTTAACAGTTTTTCATAAAAGGCATAATCGGTCCTTTCATAACCCAATGGCGTAATGGCAATAAAGTTGGCATTAGCGGCATCAAGTTCTTTATTGTCATCAAGTATTTGTAAATTGCGTTTTGCTCTAAACCAAAAGTAATCGTTGCCTTCGGGATCTTGTGTTGGTATCACCATAAAACGACTTACATCGCTATCGCCTTGTTTTGTTATTTTCAAACCTTTAATTTGTTGTGCTGTACATGCAGGAAAATTAACGTTAAAACAAATATTTTGCGCAGATGGTAACGAAAGTAATTTAGCAATAACTGTTTGAGCGTGATGTTTAGCACAACTCCAGTCAGTTGGCTGGTTATCTTCACTGGTTAATTGACTCAATGCAATTGCAGGAATGCCCAAAGTCATAGCCATCATTGCCGCACCAACAGTGCCAGATAACACTGTTTCAAATCCTACATTTGAGCCATTATTAATTCCAGATAGTACTAGATCGGGTAGGTTGTTAGCCATCAAATATTTAATTGCAAATAGTGAGCAATCGGCAGGTGTGCCATAAACGGCAAATTCTTGTTTTCCACGTTGAACAACTCTAAATGGCGTTTTTAAGCTCACTGAACAAGATACTCCACTTTGATCTATGGCTGGTGCAACTACCCAAACCTCGTGAGCTATCTTTTTTGCCACTTCTTGCAATAGTTTAATACCTGGTGCATCAAAGCCATCATCATTGACTAGTAAAACGCGATTAACTAACTTTTCTAACATATTATTTCCTTATTGAGCAAATGTATTACATTCGTTAATTGCACCACTATCAAACCCACGTTTAAACCAAGTATAACGTTGCTTAGATGTACCATGGGTAAAACTATCAGGTACAACATAACCTTCACTTTGTTGTTGCAAGCGATCATCACCAATGGCTTTTGCGGTGTTTAAAGCTTGTTCAATATCACCTTCATCCAGCCGATTTTGCTGTTGCATTGCATTGCCCCACATGCCAGCAAAACAATCGGCTTGGAGTTCTAATTTAACCGACAATTGGTTATTTGTGATTGTGGACTGACCTTGTTTTAATTGCTCAACGTGGCTAAATGTGCCCAGCAAATTTTGTACATGATGACCAACTTCATGCGCAATTACATAACCTTGAGCAAAGTCGCCACCACCACCAAGTCGCTGTTTCATCTCTTGATAGAAAGACATATCTAGATAGACAGTTTTGTCAATACTACAATAAAATGGTCCCATAAAGGTTTGACCAGTGCCACAAGATGTTCTTGTAGAGCCTTTATAAAGTACTAACTTAGTGGGAGTATAGGTTTTACCTAAACGTTGAAATTCTTGATGCCAATAATCTTCAGTACTTGCTAAAATGATAGACGTAAATTTGACGGCATCTTCATCATCAATTGAATATTGATTAGTATTTTGTTCGGTACTGTTCGTATCAATTAGTGTTGAATCTAGCAAGCCAGTTAAATCAACACCATAATAGCCAGCAATTAACACTACAATAAATAAAACAATCTTACCTTTACCACCAATTGGAAGTCTTGTTCCTATTTCACTTCCTGATTGTGAGCGACGATCTTCAATGTTATCGCTCTCTCGTTGGTCTCTCCAGCGCATAGGAATTACCTTGTCAGTTTTAGTTTAATTATTTTAATGGATAACAAATAAGTATTCTAGATTAAGTTATTAGCGTTGTTATAAATTGAACCAATTAACTGTATAAAAATAGGTAAAGTATTTGTTTGTAAATTTGGTTATTTCTTGCTTTTTTTAGGTATATAATAGAATCCATACCATTATATCTTTATACTAATATTTGGGTATTGTTATGCCATATTTATTTCTTACTTTGGCGGCTTGTTTTTGGGGTGGTAATTACGTTGTTGGACGTGTTTTAGTTACTCAAGCCGATCCTATGGTAATATCCGAAGGTCGTTGGGTTATTACTGCGCTGTTATTATTGTGTTTATATCAACGTCAAGTTCGTAATGACTTATCCAAAATTAGAAAATCAATTGGTCCCATTTGTTTGTTAGCCATTTTTGGGCAGATTTTATTTCCATTAACACTTTATGTTGGATTGCAATATACCTCATCGCTTAATGCATCAATTTACCTTTCTGCAACACCATGTATGGTGTTGGTTATGAATAAATTGTTATTTAATGATACGATTTCAAAAAATAATATTTTAGGCGTGCTATTTAGTACAATTGGCGTGATTTATTTGATTTTACAAGGAAATCTAACTAATTTAAGTGAGTTGAGTAATATTAATAAAGGGGATTTATGGGCAATGGCATCAGCAATGAGCTGGGCTTGTTATAGCGCATTTATACGGTTAAAAGATAAATCTATATCTGGCAATGCTTTTGTGACTGTTAGTGCCGTGTTGGGTTCGGTCATGTTACTTCCTGTTGCGTTAGTGTATTTTTATTTTTACCCAGTTTCCAACCTAGCGCATTATACCTCAACAAGTTTTTTGCTTGGCTTATTATATATTGCTATTTTTGCGTCTTGGTTATCTTATTTATTTTGGAATAAAGGTATTATGGATATTGGCGCAACACGTGGGCAAATCTATACTCATATTATCCCTTTGTCAGCAGGAATTTTCAGTATTCTATTTTTACATACGCCAGTTGCGTATTTTCATATTGTGTCGATAGTACTAATAGTTATTGGGATCTATTTTTGTTCACGGAAATAGTTAATAATACAAACAATCGTTTTTAAAATAGCTTTAGTTTTGACTTAAAAATCAAGAAAATTTTACAAAATGAGGTTATTTTGCTATAATTAGCACTCAATTTTCACAAAAAGGAATTGTTTTGTTGTTATTTAGTAGAAATTAAAACAAACAAACAAACAAACAATAAAACATTAGTTTTTGCTTTTTTATTATCCTCTTTTTTTATCTTTGCTGTATTTTGCTTCAATTTTAATTAACTGATAAACACTTTTTCAAAGTGTAATCTAAAAAGTATTGTTCTTTGTGTATTAAAAGGTAACCGTTTACCTTGTTGCATCATTCCTTTTTATTATTTGTATGTAAACAGGCGGTATTTTATGAAAAAAATAAGACAGTCCCAAAATAAACCATTAAACATCAACGATATTACTATAATTGATGATAGCAAGTTAAAAAAAGCCATTACCGCAGCAGCACTTGGTAATGCGATGGAGTGGTTTGATTTTGGTGTATATGGCTTTTTAGCCTATGTTTTAGGGCAAGTATTTTTCCCTGATGCATCCCCTAGTGTGCAAATGGTTGCTGCACTCGCCACGTTTTCCGTACCATTTTTAGTTCGGCCGTTAGGCGGTTTAGTGTTTGGGATCCTTGGTGATAAATTTGGACGCCAAAAAGTATTATCAATAACCATCATTATTATGTCGTTAAGCACTTTTTGTATTGGTTTAATTCCTTCTTATGCCTCGATTGGTATTGCTGCACCAATATTATTATTGCTAGCTAAATTTGCGCAAGGATTTTCAATAGGGGGTGAATATTCTGGTGCGGCTATATTTGTTGCCGAATATTCGCCAGATCGCAAACGTGGTTTTATGGGGAGTTGGTTAGATTTTGGTTCGATTGCTGGTTTTTTAGTTGGAGCAGGTTTAGTCGTGCTTTTATCTAGTATTCTTGGCAAAGTTGCATTTCATGATTGGGGCTGGAGAATTCCATTTTTATTCGCTTTACCGCTAGGACTAATTGGGCTTTACTTACGTCATGCGCTAGATGAAACACCGGCATTTCAACAGCATACCGATTTGATGGATCAAAATGTTCGCGATCATATTACTAATCAACCTAAAATGACTTTCAAACAGATTATTATCAAATATTGGAAAAGCCTATTAGTCTGTGTAGGGTTAGTGATTGTTACTAATGTGACTTATTATATGTTGCTTACCTATATGCCTAGTTATTTATCTCATAACTTAAATTACGATACAGATCATGGCGTACTAATTATTATTGCTATCATGATAGGTATGTTATTTGTTCAACCATTAATTGGTTTTATTAGCGATAAAATAGGTCGCAGACCGTTCATTATTGGGGGAAGCTTAGGTTTATTAATTCTTGCTTATCCGTCATTTGTTATGATCAATAGCGATATTATAGGTCTTATCTTTTTAGGATTATTGATTTTAGCTGTATTACTTAACTGTTTTACTGGTGTTATGGCCTCAATTTTACCGGCTATCTTTCCGACTAGTATTCGTTACAGTGCTCTAGCTATATCATTTAATATCTCGGTATTAGTTGCTGGTGCTACTCCAACAGTGGCGGCTTGGTTGGTTGAAGAAAGTAATAATTTATACATGCCAGCTTATTATTTAATGGTTGTAGCATTAGTGGGTTTACTTACAGGCATAAAAATGAAAGAAACCGCAAACCGTCCACTCCGCGGCGCAACGCCTGCAGCATCAGACAGGTCAGAGGCAAAAGAAATATTATCAGATCACTTTGACTCAATAGAACAAAGAGTCGAAGATATAGAACAGCAGATCGAAACATTACAACAACAGCGTCAGAATTTAGTCGATCAACATCCTAAGTTAGATTGATTTTTTTATTTTTTGGGTTTTGTATATTTTGTTTAACATACAAAACCCAAATTTAATAAAATCAAAACGATACATAAGTATTTTTTAACGATAAAATTGACACATCATAGAAATAGCTAAAACACTGCCAACCCTTTTTTTTATTAATAAATAAAAGTAAATAAAAACAAAGTATTATAAAACCGCTATAAAAAAGGGTTTTTGAAAACAGAAATCCTATTTGCCTTTTGCTAAACAGGGTTTATAGTATATCGGTTTCTAGTTTACCGCCGCATAGGCGGTTTAGAAATATATCGGTACCATTGGTGGGGAGTTCCCCCCGTTTACCGCCGCATAGGCGGTTTAGAAATCTGCTAAATGATTATCTAGCCATGCTGCACGGTTTACCGCCGCATAGGCGGTTTAGAAAATCTCCAGCCCAAATTGATAACCGTCTACTCAGTTTACCGCCGCATAGGCGGTTAGAAATTCTGGCATTATTATTTTTAACAGCATGACGTTCACAGCTATATAATAGCTTGATTTTATTCAAAATTATTAAGTTAAAAAATAAAATCAATATTCTACCTGATTGATTTTATATAAAAATGTACCGATAATTAAGTGCGCTAAACAAGAGCGATAAATATGTGTAATTTTGGCACAATGTAAAAAATAAAAGAGTTTGAAAGTTTACTGTGAAAAAACTATTTGCGCATTAACTTACTATGATATTGTCGACGATATTCGGTTGGTGTTCGTTCTGTCTTTTTTTTAAAAATCCGACAAAAATAATTACTATCTTTAAACCCCGATGCTAGAGCAATTTCTTTTATATTTAGATCATAATCCTTTAGTAGCGATTTTGCATATTCTAAGCGAATATGATTTAGATATTCATTTAGCCCTATTTTTCCCTCGCTTTGAAATAGATGTGATAAGTAATTGGGTGAAATGTAAAACATATTAGCTAAAAAGTCGCGTGTAATATCTTCACGAAAGTGAGTATCAATATATTGGCGAATGGCTTCATATAGGCAAGTAGTTTTGGATGATGTTTTGATATTGATATTTAACAAATCGAGTGTGTTGCTAAGTAAACTGTGAATAAGATAGTAAGCAGTTTGATTTTGTTTACATGATTGGTTTTGCCAGATAAGTTCGGTCAGCGCTTGAATAATAAATGTACCAACCCGCGGGCCTCGTCTTGGTGTGTTAATTTGCCTAAGTGGAATTAGTTGTGTGCCATCCCAATGCAATAGGCTTATACCAATTTGTTGTTTACCAAACAATATGTTTAATGAAGTAACAGGGTTTGTCCAAATGGGTTTGTTCCAGCTTTGAGCGGAAATATATAAAAGATCATTAATTGATAATATTTTTTCAATAACTTTGCCATTACTATCCGCCCATAGCATCTGTTGCTTTCCTTCTAATATAATTTCAATTCTAGGAAAGTTGACTTGGTAGGCAAGTGAAGGCGGACAAGCATTACTATTGGCAAAATAGATATGATTGATTGACTCTTGGTTATTGACTAGTTTGGTTAGTTTTTCGTTAATGATTTTTGTCATAAATTAAGTTAATGATAAATCAAGTGTGTACTATCGTTTAGATTATATACGCATATGGAAAAGATGAAAATAAGTATAAATTTTTCTTTTATTTAATAAATTAATGTTAATTTTTCGTTGTGTGATCTAAATCTCAATTTCTTATTTAGCGTACAAAAATCCAGTAAATGACAAAATTGTCTTCTAGGCGGTTGGATCAGTTTTTTTTACTATAGCTGTAACGCAAAATTTGTAATACAAAGAGCGTTATATGTATACGTTAATAGATATTTGTTGGTTTTAGCTAGGAGTTAACCATGGAATTATATTTAGATACCGCCGATCTTGTCGCCATTAAACGTTTAGCTAAGGTGTTACCTATTAGTGGGGTTACCACTAATCCAAGCATTGTAGCAAAATCGGGTAAGCCAATTTTTTCGTTATTAGATGAACTACAGGGAGTATTGGGTTCAGATAAATTACTATTTGCTCAGGTACTTTCAAGTAATGCTGATGAAATGATAAAAGAAGCTCATCAGCTTAGAAAAGCAGTACCATCGATTGTGACTAAAATTCCTGTCAATGCTCAAGGATTGATTGCAATTAAAGAGTTAACCCAGCAAGGAATTCCAACTTTGGGAACGGCTGTTTATGGTGCAGGGCAGGGATTTTTAGCTGCATTAGCAGGGGCTAAATATATTGCACCTTATGTTAATCGCATTGATGCTCAAGGCGGAAATAGTAAAGATACAGTACTGGAATTACAAGAATTGTTAGATTTGCACTGTCCACAATCGATGGTGTTAGCCGCAAGCTTTAGAACGCCAAGGCAAGCGTTAGATTGTATGCTTGCTGGTTGTAAGTCTATTACGTTGCCAGTAGATGTGGCTGAGCTATTTATTTCTGATCCAGCTGTTGATGCGGCGATTACTAAGTTTGATCAAGACTGGTGTAATGCTTTTGGTGCGTTATCGTTTTAAATTTAGGGACTGTTGATCTTTGCTGTACATAAATTACTCAACAATACATTGGCAGCCACATTAACATAAATGCCAGTGATACCATACTGGCATAATTCCTTTCTAACTTATCGTATCTAGTTGATATTG
>NZ_JAAEDW010000016.1:0-3269 GCF_013346885.1 Gilliamella sp. ESL0232
ATTTAAAAGTCTGGCGGCACCCTACTCTCACATGGGTAATACCCACACTACCATCGGCACTACGGCGTTTCACTTCTGAGTTCGGCATGGGGTCAGGTGGGACCACCGCGCTATTACCGCCAGACATATCCTGTCTCTTTCAATTAGTATTGATATCTTCTACCATTATCTCATATCAATACTTATCTCTCAATCCGGAACAAACTGTTTTTTCAATCTCTATTCTCTTTTCGATGATTTTCTCATCTAGTAATAACTTCTGCGTAACCCAAAACAACTCCGAGTTGTAAGGTTAAGACTCTCGGTTCATTAGTATCAGTTAGCTCAATGTATCACTACACTTACACACCTGACCTATCTACGTCTTAGTCTCAAACGGACCTTACTGAATCTCTTCAGGGAAAACTCATCTCGAGGCTAGTTTCGTGCTTAGATGCTTTCAGCACTTATCTATTCCGCACGTAGCTACCGGGCAATGCAATTGGCATCACAACCCGAACACCAGCGGTGCGTTCACTTCGGTCCTCTCGTACTAGAAGCAAACCCTCTCAATTTTCCTACGCCCATGGCAGATAGGGACCGAACTGTCTCACGACGTTCTAAACCCAGCTCGCGTACCACTTTAAACGGCGAACAGCCGTACCCTTGGGACCTACTTCAGCCCCAGGATGTGATGAGCCGACATCGAGGTGCCAAACACCGCCGTCGATATGAACTCTTGGGCGGTATCAGCCTGTTATCCCCGGAGTACCTTTTATCCGTTGAGCGATGGCCCTTCCATTCAGAACCACCGGATCACTATGACCTACTTTCGTACCTGCTCGAGCCGTCACTCTCGCAGTCAAGCTAGCTTTTGCCATTGCACTAACCTCCTGATGTCCGACCAGGATTAGCTAACCTTCGTGCTCCTCCGTTACTCTTTGGGAGGAGACCGCCCCAGTCAAACTACCCACCAGACAGTGTCCCTTACCTCGTTTCAGAAGTATAGGTTAGAACATCAAACATTAAAGGGTGGTATTTCAAGGTCGACTCCACACACACTGGCGTGCATGCTTCTTTGCCTCCCACCTATCCTACACATTAAGGCTCAATGTTCACTGTCAAGCTATAGTAAAGGTTCACGGGGTCTTTCCGTCTTGCCACGGGTACACCGCATCTTCACGGCAATTTCAATTTCACTGAGTCTCGGGTGGAGACAGCCTGGCCATCATTACGCCATTCGTGCAGGTCGGAACTTACCCGACAAGGAATTTCGCTACCTTAGGACCGTTATAGTTACGGCCGCCGTTTACTGGGGCTTCGATCAGGAGCTTCTGCATAAGCATAACCCCATCAATTAACCTTCCAGCACCGGGCAGGCGTCACACCGTATACGTCCACTTTCGTGTTTGCACAGTGCTGTGTTTTTATTAAACAGTTGCAGCCAGCTGGTATCTTCGACTGATTTCACCTCCATCCGCATGGGATTTCAATTACCATCAGCGTGCCTTCTCCCGAAGTTACGGCACCATTTTGCCTAGTTCCTTCACCCGAGTTCTCTCAAGCGCCTTAGTATTCTCTACCTGACCACCTGTGTCGGTTTCGGGTACGATTAACTATAACCTGAAGCTTAGAGGATTTTCCTGGAAGCAGGGCATCAATTACTTCACTGCCTTAGCAGCTCGTCATCACGCCTCAGAGTTTCAGTGACCGGATTTGCCTAATCACACCCCTACACGCTTAACCCACCATCCAATAGGTGGTAAACCTAGCCTTCTTCGTCACCCCATCGCAGTTATAGCCAGTACGGGAATATTAACCCGTTTCCCATCAGATACGCCCTTCGGCCTCTCCTTAGGGGTCGACTCACCCTGCCCCGATTAACGTTGGACAGGAACCCTTGGTCTTCCGGCGAGCGGGCTTTTCACCCGCTTTATCGTTACTTATGTCAGCATTCGCACTTCTGATACCTCCAGCATGCCTCACAACACACCTTCTACGGCTTACAGAACGCTCCCCTACCCAATACACTTGCGTGCACTGCCGCAGCTTCGGTGCATAGTTTTAGCCCCGTTACATCTTCCGCGCAGGCCGACTCGACTAGTGAGCTATTACGCTTTCTTTAAATGATGGCTGCTTCTAAGCCAACATCCTAGCTGTCTAAGCCTTCCCACTTCGTTTCCCACTTAACTATGACTTCGGGACCTTAGCTGGCGGTCTGGGTTGTTTCCCTCTTCACGACGAACGTTAGCACCCGCCGTGTGTCTCCCATGATTCAACTTGTCAGTATTCGGAGTTTGCATCGGGTTGGTAAGCCGGGATGGCCCCCTAGCCGAAACAGTGCTCTACCCCCAACAGTCATTCATGAGGCGCTACCTAAATAGCTTTCGGGGAGAACCAGCTATCTCCCGGTTTGATTGGCCTTTCACCCCCAGCCACAGGTCATCCGCTAATTTTTCAACATTAGTCGGTTCGGTCCTCCAGTTAGTGTTAACCAACCTTCAACCTGCCCATGGCTAGATCACCGGGTTTCGGGTCTATACCCTGCAACTTAACGCACAGTTAATACTCGGTTTCCCTTCGGCTCCCCTATTCGGTTAACCTCGCTACAGAATATAAGTCGCTGACCCATTATACAAAAGGTACGCAGTCACTATTACCCAACGGTAACAGCTCCCACTGATTGTACGTACACGGTTTCAGGGTCTATTTCACTCCCCTCCCGGGGTTCTTTTCGCCTTTCCCTCACGGTACTGGTTCACTATCGGTCAATCAGGAGTATTTAGCCTTGGAGGATGGTCCCCCCTTCTTCAGACAGGATATCACGTGTCCCGCCCTACTCTATAAGCTTCCACATAACGTACCTTCGTGTACGGGACTTTCACCCTCTATCGTGCGACTTTCCAGACGCTTCCACTAATACTTTATGCTACCCGCTTGGGCTACTCCCCTTTCGCTCGCCGCTACTCAGGGAATCTCGGTTGATTTCTTTTCCTCGGGGTACTTAGATGTTTCAGTTCTCCCGGTTCGCCTCATCTAACTATGAATTCATTAGATGATAGTGTAGTTTCCTACACTGGGTTTCCCCATTCGGACATCGACGGCTATTACGCTTTTTATCAGCTTACCGTCGCTTTTCGCAGATTAACACGTCCTTCTTCGCCTCTGATTGCCTAGGCATCCACCGTGTACGCTTAATTTCTTAACCTTACAACTCACAGTTGTCTTGGTTTAAATTACGCTTTCTTCTCTTTCTTACTTATTCTCTTTTTATTTATAGATTGTTCAAT
>NZ_JAAEDW010000017.1:0-1505 GCF_013346885.1 Gilliamella sp. ESL0232
TCTTCTAAACAAACAATCTGTGTGAACACTTACGAGCTCTTCGTAAGGAGGTGATCCAACCGCAGGTTCCCCTACGGTTACCTTGTTACGACTTCACCCCAGTCATGAACCACACCGTGGTAAACGCCCTCCCGAAGGTTAAGCTATCTACTTCTGGTGCAACCCACTCCCATGGTGTGACGGGCGGTGTGTACAAGGCCCGGGAACGTATTCACCGTGACATTCTGATTCACGATTACTAGCGATTCCGACTTCATGGAGTCGAGTTGCAGACTCCAATCCGGACTTAGACGTACTTTGTGAGGTCCGCTTACTCTCGCGAGGTCGCCTCCCTTTGTATACGCCATTGTAGCACGTGTGTAGCCCTGGTCGTAAGGGCCATGATGACTTGACGTCGTCCCCACCTTCCTCCGCTTTATCAACGGCAGTCTCCTTTGAGTTCCCGACCTAATCGATGGCAACAAAGGATAAGGGTTGCGCTCGTTGCGGGACTTAACCCAACATTTCACAACACGAGCTGACGACAGCCATGCAGCACCTGTCTCACAGTTCCCGAAGGCACTCTCGTATCTCTACAAGATTCTGTGGATGTCAAGACCAGGTAAGGTTCTTCGCGTTGCATCGAATTAAACCACATGCTCCACCGCTTGTGCGGGCCCCCGTCAATTCATTTGAGTTTTAACCTTGCGGCCGTACTCCCCAGGCGGTCGATTTATCGCGTTAGCTTCGGAGCCCATCACTCTAGGCAACAAACTCCAAATCGACATCGTTTACAGCGTGGACTACCAGGGTATCTAATCCTGTTTGCTCCCCACGCTTTCGCATCTCAGCGTCAGTATCTGTCCAGAAGGCCGCCTTCGCCACCGGTATTCCTCCACATCTCTACGCATTTCACCGCTACACGTGGAATTCTACCTTCCTCTACAATACTCTAGTTAACCAGTTTTAAGTGCAATTCCTAGGTTGAGCCCAGGGCTTTCACACCTAACTTAATTATCCGCCTACATGCCCTTTACGCCCAGTCATTCCGATTAACGCTCGCACCCTCCGTATTACCGCGGCTGCTGGCACGGAGTTAGCCGGTGCTTCTTCTGTGATTAACGTCAATTAATAAACCTATTAGATTCATCACCTTCCTCATCACCGAAAGTACTTTACAACCCGAAGGCCTTCTTCATACACGCGGCATGGCTGCATCAGGGTTCCCCCCATTGTGCAATATTCCCCACTGCTGCCTCCCGTAGGAGTCTGGACCGTGTCTCAGTTCCAGTGTGGCTGGTCATCCTCTCAGACCAGCTAGAGATCGTCGCCTTGGTGAGCCATTACCACACCAACTAGCTAATCCCATATGGGTTCATCAAATGGCGCATGGCCCGTAGGTCCCATGCTTTGGTCTCTCAACTTTATGCGGTATTAGCAGTCGTTTCCAACTGTTGTCCCCCTCCATTCGGCAGATCCCCATACCTTACTCACCCGTCCGCCACTCGTCATCAAGTGCAAGCACT
>NZ_JAAEDW010000018.1:0-1200 GCF_013346885.1 Gilliamella sp. ESL0232
TCGCTTATTTAATAAGCTTGTCTTTCTAAAGCGATTAAAGTATAGCCGTTTAAGAAATAGTTGGCTAGTTTTTTGGCGGACTTTTTTGTAAAGAAATGTAAATTGTAAGAATTATTCATCATGAATGGGCATAAACTTTATGGTTAAATTAATCTAAATATTTTATAGCTAAAAAGTTTAATCGACTATTTAAACAAAATACTAAGTATTTTTATTTAAATAGTCATCGTTAAAGAAAGGGAAATTAAGGTGTAACGCAGGCTACTCTATAGTCTTGATCCGAATGATCTCTACCACCAACAATACCTATATTTGTCTCTACAACGAAATTGTAATTGTACGCTTTTTGATATGAATCTGATGTCCAATAATACCCTCTTATATCCCCCCAAGAAGGTTCTCCAACACGAAAATATTCCCAATCACTATCTTTATAGTAAATCTGAGTCATACGTCCCCATTCGCTAAATAACCCACCCATCCAATAACCATTCACTTTATAACTAATTTTTCGTAAATAGCTTTCATCTGTTATACCATTTTGCCAATCCACAACGCCACGCCTTGCATTGGTAAAATCAAGCACTTTGGGCATACGATACCCACCACCATTAAAGTTATTACAAAACGCAACTCCATTTTGATAACCACCTGCACCGCCTTTTTTAGCTACATACCAACGCTCTAACCTAAAACTATACAATGGGTCATTATTTTTATCGTGTAAATAAAATGTTGAAGGAATAAAAGAACTAGGATTACTCTCCTTAGGACCCGTTAAGTTAATTTTTACAAGCCCTGTAGGTAGCGTATTTTCAGCATTTAACGTTAATGTTACCCCTCCCGTCGAAATTGTTCGACCATTTTTATTTACTATATCTTGCGCTTTCATTCCTGCAACACTCAAGTAAAAAAATAAATTATGAGAGCCTGTGGTTGGAAAGTTTGCTCCAGGATTCGCTGGATTATAAGCATAAAACCCTCTATATTTATTCCAATCACCATGCGGATCGTTAAGAGAAGAAACTGCACCATCGTAAGGTATATCATTTGAATGCCAATCATATTCTAAGTTAGGCATAGCATAACAAAATTGTGGTTTATCCATTTTGGGATAAAGATAATAGGTATGCCTATTTCCAGTAAATTTATCACTTTCAGAAGGAATACCATATTCTGTCTTAATGCTCACATCTTCCA